>PLSX01000048.1 GCA_003165315.1 Acidobacteriota bacterium | reverse complement strand
TTCGGCTCTGCCGGGGATACTTACTCATCCCCATTTTGCCGAAGAGATCGCTGCCTTGCGATTTGCACAATGGCCAGCAGGCCCAGGAAACTTCCCACGAAGAATCCCAGCAGCTTCACGTTGGCCTTCGTTCGGGGTCCACCGCCCGGCATATAGGACGCCGCCATCACTACTTTGGCGTGGTCGGCGGGATCGTAGCGCACCGCAATCGGCGTTCCCTGCGGGTGCTCATTCACCCACTCTTCGAACGGCGCAATCTGGTTGGGCGGGTATTGCCAGATTTCGGGTGAAGGAACATTGCGCGAATAGAAGTTCGCCACATACTCCCGAGCGTCCACCGCGTAGCTTAAGCGGCAACGGATGTGGAACATCTTGCGCATGCCGGTGCTCGTCCGTTTCAGGCTGCAATCTTCAACGCGCGCCGTCACCTCCGGCCATCGCGTTTGGGCGTGCTCCTGCCAGGCCTGTGCCGCCGTCGCCACCAGCGCGAAGATGGAGCACAGCCCTGAAAGGACCAGCAGCAGCCCCAATCCCAGCCAGATCAATGCACCTCGTTGCCCTGCCCCCGTCGTCATCTCAGTCCCCGCCTGGTCCCGCGAAACCTTAATCATCCATGGTACAAAAACATTTCCGCCCGGTGCAAATCTTCCGGATTTGACGGCGCCGATTGATGACCTGCAATTTCGCGGATGACGCAGACTTCGGCGCTTGTTGAAATCGATTGATTCTTTATCACCCGAAGCTTGGCACTGATCGAGCGTCCCCGATGACACCGGGAACATATCAGCGATGCGCCCGTGACTCCCAGCGGCCTGTTGGTCGATCGAGTGTTGTTGCCGGCCGGCCGCGCATTGGAGGTTTCATGGGGGGAATTGGGCATGGCATTTCCCTTTGGTTTTCTTTGCAGTTTCGTAGATCGACTGGCTCAAATGGCCAAGCGCGACCAGTGCACGGCTCGATACCGGGTTGATGCAAAATGTCAGACAATTTGGCGGGCGACCCCTGAATTGTCTGGACCATTTTCCTGGAGTTCAATGGGTCAAGCCTGGCTCCGGAAATGACTGAGTCAACATTTTGATTTGCCAACCCCGGGAAGAGCAAAGTGCCCCATTGGAACTCGTCCCGCAGCCGAATACCGCTTCACTACCCCGCTGGCGGTGATGACTTGGATTTGACCGGCAGGGTAAACGCAGTGATAGAGCGGCATGGCGGAGGAAAGTATACTCCTCACAACGTTGCGAAGGAAGAGAGCGTCCCTTCGGGAAATCGCAGACACCAAAAGTCGATTGTCTGCCGCAGCCGCGAAAAAATTCCAACCGCACCCCACGGATGAAGTTCTGCTGGACAACACCGACGCCGATATTGACGCGCTCATGATACCGAATACAGCATTGCCCGTCCCTACCGCGACCTGGTTTTGCTCCCGAAGTTGTCAGGCAGAGGACGGCAGGGTGAAGGAAAGTGCGGGTATAATGGTTCGGTAGCAGATCCGGCTTAAATATGAATTCACGTAAAATGCATACTTCCGTATGAGCAATTGGTTACCTAAATCTGTCCTCTGCCTCAGGTCTTATACAAGGCGCACTTTCGTAGCGGACCTTGTAGCGGGCATTACCGTCGGCCTCGTCGCACTTCCGTTGGCCATGGCCTTCGCAATTGCATCGGGCGTCCCACCACAAACGGGCTTGTACTGTGCCATCGTTGCCGGTTTCGCGATCTCAGCGTTTGGCGGCTCATCCACTCAGATCGGCGGCCCCACTGGGGCATTCGTCGTTGTCGTCTTTGGAATCGTCGCGAAATACGGTATCGACGGGCTGTTTATGTGCACCATGATGGGCGGTGTTCTTCTTTTGATCTTGGGAGCCACCGGCCTGGGCACGTCGGTAAAATTTATTCCGCGCCCGGTGGTCGTGGGGTTCACGAATGGAATTGCTGTCATTATCGCCAGTACTCAAATCAAGGATTTCTTTGGTTTAGAGGTTGATAAAGTTCCGGGTGACTTCGCGTCGCGCATCTTGACGCTGGCTCACAACTTTTCCACTCTTTCCCCGCTGGAAACGTCTCTGGCGGTAAGTGCGCTTATCGTCATTGTTCTTTTCATGGTCTTCGTGAAGAGAGTCCCTGGTTACATCGTTGCTTTGTTCCTGGGGACGGCGGCGGTTATCATCTTCAAGCTTCCCGTCGTAACGATTGGCACCAGGTTTGGTGGTATTCCGTCGGGATTTCCCACGCTCAAGATTCCGCAATTTCATTCGGATCTGCTGCGTCCGTTGCTATCGCCGGCCATCACCGTAGCGATGTTGGGCGCAATTGAATCCCTGATGTCCGCAGTGGTTTCCGACCGTATGAGCGGTGATAAACACAACCCAAACGTCGAACTCGTGGGTCAAGGGATTGCCAACATTATTTCGCCTCTATTCGGCGGACTACCCGCTACCGGGGCCATCGCCCGAACGGCCACCAGCATCCGCTCTGGCGCCAAGACGCCGGTGGCTGGCATCATTCACTCGCTGACTCTTTTGGTGATTATCCTCTTTGCCGCCCCTCTTGCTCGATTTATTCCGTTATCCGTTCTTGCCGCCATTTTGTTGGTTGTGTCTTACAACATGGGCGAATGGCAGGAGATTCCTGAGCTCTTGAAGCTGTCTCGGTTCGAGATCGGAACGTGGTTGGTGACCTTTCTCCTTACAGTCTTTGCGGACCTAACCGTCGCCGTCGAGGCGGGAATGATTCTGGCGGCATTGGTTTACATCCGTAAAGTCACACAAACCACTACCGTTTCGGAAGTAACAGCAGAGTACATCCGAGAGGGTCACACCCATATTTTGCAGCACAAAGAAATTCCCTCCTACGTCAGCATCTTCAGAATCCACGGTCCCTTTCTCTTCGGCGCCACCGACAAACTCGATGCGATCGTTTCCCGCCTGAACGAGATCCCTCCAATCGTCATCCTGAGGCTCCGTAACATGACGGCCATCGATTCCACAGGTCTTCAGGCGCTGGAAAAATTCGCCGACCAGGTGCACCAATCCGGCCGCAAGCTCATTCTTTGTGGAGCCCCGGAACAACCAGCCAGACGTATTCGGGAGGCGGGTCTTCACGGCCATCTAGGATTTGAGAATATTTGCAGCAACATAGCGGACGCACTCCACCGTGCCAAAAGCATGCACGGCAATGAAGGTGCCGGGAACCTCGTGGAATCCCGTGGAACCCGGTCGGGTTAGGAACGGCCGTTGCTGACCGCCCCCCGCACAGATCCGTACGGGCACAACTCACGCCTGAGGCTCTTACCTCGGAGGCATGGCGTCAAAGCGGATCCGCTCGGTCGTCGAGACGACGGCCGGCTGGCGTTTCAAAGCGCAACTCTGCGGGAATTGTGCGAGACATGGATCAGTCGCAGACCTGCGCTCGCTTTGCGTCAGGCGGCCGAGAAAAATAACTCGCGCTGCGCCGCCGCGGGAGGTGTATCAGAGCCGTAAGGATCTGATTCCAGTTTATCTTGGCGCCTATGAGGGCTTGCCCTGCCTTTCGGGCCATTGGCCCGCCGGAAATGGGACGGCAAGCCGTCCCCCCTGCACAGGGCACCGTTATCGGCGAATGAGCGTCGGCCTACTTGCTGCATCCCTGCTTCCTCAACTCGACGCGGCGGTTTTTGGCGCGGCCTTCGTCGCTGCCGTTGTCGGCCATCGGCTGGCGCATGCCGTAACCATGCGCAGTAAGACGATCGGCCGTGATTCCCTTTGCCGTCAGCCACGCCACCACACTGGCGGCGCGGGCGTCAGAGAGCTTCAGGTTGTAGTCATCGTTGCCGACGTTATCGGTGTGCCCCTGCACTTCCAGTTTCAGATCGGGCCGCGACTTCAGTAGCGCCAGCACTTTCTGCAGCACCGGATCGGAATCAGGGCGCAGCGTGGCTTTATTGAAGTCAAAGTTGAGGCCATAGAGCGCCACGTGGCAATCCTGGTCCAACTGCTTGGCCAGATCCTGCGCGCCATTGTCGCCCACCTGGATTGTGAAGCTGTCGCCGCCGCCATGCAGCGTGGCCCAAATGTCGCGTCCGTTGGCGGCATAGTGGGCATTAATCACCATGTCGGCGCCCGTGATGCTCTGAACGTGATGGACAATCGTCCAGCCCGCCTGAATCAGCGCGTCGTGATAGACCGTGTAAACAAGAAGCGGGGATGCCAACGCCTGCGGCACGGAATAGCCCTTGGAAATTGAACTGGACGCCACCACCCGCATTTCGTGATCAGTCTTGTTGAGATCGACGTCGAGCAACAGCGGTTCGTCGTTCTTCGAGCCGGGTTGCGGCGTGATCCCGGGCATCGGAGTCAAATACGGGAAGTCGCCGGTTGTGACATCCACCGCCTCCGGCTTCGCGGCCGGCTTCTGCAATGTCACCTTCAAATTGGCAGGCACCGGCCCCACTTCCACCAGGTCGAAACGAATGTCGTCTGACGCATTCACCCAGAGCAGCACCCAACTGTCCTTGCCATTCTTCTGGTAGCGGGCCGTTTTCGCCTGACCGGGAACGTCGCGAAAGAAGACCCATCCGCCCTGCACCAGCGAAGGCTTCAGCAACTTCTGCCACATCTCTTCCACGTCCATTCGATTGGGTACGCCGGAAAGAGCGCAGGCGGCGCTCCAGTGTTTTCCGGACTGAATGGAAGGTTCAGGCTGGCCAATAATGATAAACGCCGCCTCGCCATAGTCCTCTTCAATCCAGGTCGGCTTCAATTGCGCCTGCGCGGGAAGGGAGAGGTAAGCCGGCGGAGGCGGCCCGTCGGCAAAGCAGGGAGAAACCAGGCAAAGTAGGAACATCATGCTTGCCAGCCCGGCGAGACGGAGCGGCAAACACCGGTTCGGCATACGGGTAAACCCTTCGCAGCTATAAGCCATAACTGGAACCTTCCTCATCCAATGTTTGGGGGAAATCCGGAACAGACTATATCTCAAATTTATGATGATGCCAGAAAGATTATTATGCCCAACAATAAATCAGAAATAAGGCGTCTGATTTGCTTTCAAATCCGACGAAGAAATAGCTTTCTCCGTGGAAGGAGAGTTCCGTTGCTTCGATGGGCAGACTGAATGGATTTGGAGGCCGGCACCAGGTTCCTCTCTCATAGCGGCTCGTACGGTAGCGCTGTTGGGTGCCACACTAAGAGGTTCTGAGAGCAATGCCAGCGGCACCTTAGTCCTTACTTTTTCAAATGGACTCCGCCTGTCTTTCGTGGATTCAGGCGGAGAGTATGAATCCTACCAAATCACGCGGCCCGGCGAGACCATCGTGATCTAGTGTGGTGTCCCGCGTAATTCTTGACGACGGTGTGTTGCAAGGCCCCCCTCACCACCGGACCCCTTTGTCGCCGCGGTGACCGGGGGGAGGGTCGATTTTACTGCCCTCGCCCCCTTGGGGGGAGAGGTCCTGTTTTGGGAAGCACAATCCGCTCCGCCACTACTGCCCTCGCCCCCCTGGGGGAGAGGGNNGGGTCTCGCCTTTTGTCAATTCTTATCTGGTTAACCACACTAGGCGTGCCGCGAAGCCGCAGGTCATCCGTCAATGGGTGGGCCGCAATTTGGACAGATTTGGGGCATGCACTCTCCCTGCGAAGTGCGTTCGGCTGCGGCTTCGCCGCCGTCCGCCGCCAGCCCGATGAGATCAATAAAGTAATTATCCTCCGGCAAAGCCGGAGGCTTTACGGCGGCTGGCCCCTCAAAGCGGCCGGAGCGCCACCGGGGGAAAACGACCCCTCATCCGACCTCGTCCCTCGGCCACCTTCTCCCCAAGGGAGAAGGAAAGAAATTCCCTACCCTCTCTCAGGAGAGAGGGTGTCCCGACGCATCGGGACGGGTGAGGGGTCTTGTGCCCGGTCCCCATTCCGGAGCTGTCAGACTTTTGCTACCCGGCAGAGCCAGGGATCTGCCAACGGATTAGCCGGAGCCTTTCCGGCAGGATTCCATACCCTTGGGGAGATTTTCTTTCATTCTTCTGCGGAAATCTGCCGATCGCTTTTGAAGGGGGGCGCGCGCCTTGGCCGCGCGGAACACTCTCCCGCTGCAACTATCGGCAGTTTCAGGCGAAAACCTGACCCTGTTTTGTTGTCCCGGCGGCCGGCCAATCACGCTTCTGCCCTCTACGCCCCACTGCTCATGGTCGGCACCGATCCGCAACGACGCACAAAGTCTTTAAGTTGCTGCGGAAATCGCTCCTATTAGTGATAGACTGCCCGCGCCCCAAGGCGGATAAGACCTCCGCAGTGCAGCACTCAGGAGGCAGTAGTCGGCAAAGACGCAGCGTTTCAGTAAGCGCCCATCGGCAGGGCTTTAAGGGTTCCCGCATCCGGGAACAAACGTTCACTTCGCTGGAGGATTCAGCCTATGAGTTCGCAAGATTGGGACGTCATTATTGCCATTTGCATGGTTTTTACGGTTGGCGGAATTGTGGCGGGGGTATTTTTTATGCTCAGCCTGCAGCGGGTGCTGCAACTTTGCGCCCCGCAAAACCGCACCCTCTCCCCCGGCCAGGTTTGGCTCTGCTTCATTCCCTTATTTGGCATGTTCTGGATCTTCGTGGTGGTCTCCCGCGTGGCCAGCTCGCTGCAGTTGGAATTCAAATCGCGACAGGCGCCCTCAGAGGACTACGGCCGCACAATTGGCCTGGCATACTGCATTTTGGCCGTAATTTCCATCATTCCGTTCATAGGCGGGCTAACCGGGCTGGCCTCCTTCGCGTGTTGGATCGTCTATTGGGTCAAAATCTCCGCCTATTCGCGGGCGTTGGAGCAGCCCGGTGAGCTTTCTCAAGGCAGCAGCGGCATCGGCGGGGGTTCGGAGGTCGAGGAACCGGTCAACGCAGGTAAAGCCTGGCTCGTCTTGCTGATCCTCATCTTTGCCTACGCCGCGCAACACCTTCAAAGCCTCGGCTTATCCATGTTCGCCCCCGTGCTGCGGGATGAGTTCAGGCTAGGCTCGGCACAAATCGGCTATATCTTCTCCGCGTTTCTGATTGGCTTGATGGCCGGGTATGTTTTGCTGATCCTGGTTACGGCACTGGCCGGGACCCGTTGGGGGTTGGCGGTGGCACTGGCCGGAGCGTCGCTGGCAGCACTGGGCGGTGGCTTGGCCCCCGGTTTTGGCGGCATGGTAATCGCCCGCACCTTCATGGGCTTCTTTGCCGGTGGCTTGTTGCCGGCGGGCATCCAGTCTTTGCGCGAATGGTTTCCGCAGCGGATGCGGCCGCTGGCCATCGGCGTCTTTCTCGCCTCCAGCCCGCTCGTTTCGCTCCTCATATCGCCCCTGATTCCGCACATCACCCATGCTGTGGGGTGGCGTCAGGTCTTCATTTTCACCGCGATTCCCACGGCGGTTGCGGCGGTCCTGTGCTGGATTTTCTTGCCTCCGCCGGCGCGCAAGGCGGGCTCAGGTGGGGTCACCGGCCTGGGAGTTGTGTCCGTCGTCATGCTGGGCGTGGGCATCCTGCTCGCCACCCCTTTATACACCTTCGCTCAATCATGGCTGCCGGTCCTGATCAGGCGGGGCATGGGCGGTAACTTCACCACGATTACAACCATCGATCTGGCCGCATCCGCGGCCGGCGCCATTCTGGCTGGGGTGGGGGCGTGGGCGCTGATGGAGGCTGATATCAGTCCATGGAAAACGCGGGCGGCACTGCTCACTCTTTTTGGACTGATCCTGTCCGCGGCCGCTTTGTCGGGAATTTTCGCGAGGGACTGGATGGTGATGGTGGTGTCGGCCCTGGTGATGGGCGCCTTTCAAGGTTGGTCGACGCTGTTGTACGCGGCGGTTGCGGACACGCTGCCCGCGCGTGGCGTTTGCATCGGAGCGGCGATTGGCGCGCTCATGATGTCGCTGGTCATGATGGTCTTTACTTCGGGGCTGGCAGGCGTGATGAATGATTACGGAACCGGCTTCGCGTTTGGAATTACGGCTGCCCTGGCCACTGCGGGGTTGGTAACCATCAGCTTGCTGGCATGGCTTGTGCGCCCGAAGCCGATTCTCGCGACAGTGGATTACGCCGAACCAATATAAAGTTGCTTAGCGTATCGGAGTTATTTTTTCTTCGCGCTACGCCGCTTGACGATTTGTCCAGACACTTTGCCGGCGATGTATTTAAGACCTCGAAATGATCTGGACGATAAGTCCAGACACTTTGCCGGAATTCGGGGCCTAACCACCGCATGATGCGCCCGGAGGACTACCGGGGACTTAGTTTTTAGGGGATTCGCTCGTTGGGGGCTTACCCCGCCGCTTGCCGCAGCATGCTGGCGGCGTGTTTCAAAACGGAGTCGGTGATCTGGCTGCCGGAAAGCATTCGCGCCAGCTCTTCCGCGCGTTCCTTCTCATTGGCCAGAGGTTTGATGGTGGTCACGGTGCGGTTGGAGCGAGCGGATTTTTCCACGTAGAAATGGCGATCGGCAAAGCAGGCAATCTGCGCCAGGTGAGTAACGCAAAGCACTTGGGCGTCGCGAGCGAGGCGCTTCAAACGTTGCCCGACGGACTCCGCCACGCGCCCGCCCACACCGGCGTCAACCTCATCGAAGATGAACGTCACGTCGGCGCTCCTGGCCCCGCGCGAACCGCGTCCCACGCGAGCCTGCCCCACCACGGTTTTCAAAGCCAGCATCAGCCGCGAAATTTCCCCGCCTGAGGCAATCTTTTCCATCGGCCGCAAATCCTCGCCCACATTGGGTGAAATGCGAAACTCAATTTCGTCGATGCCGAGTGCCCCGCCCTGCCCTTCCGCCGCGCGCTCAAAGTGGATCTCCATGCGCGTCTTTTCCATGCCCAACTGCGCCAGCTCCTCGCGCACCAGCTTCACCATCCGCCGAGCCGCCTCGCGCCGCTTTTCGGAGAGCGTTTCCGCCGCCTTGCGATACTCGGCCGCGGCTTTGGCCAGATCTTTGCGCACGGCTTCGCGCCGCTCATCGGCGTGTTCCAGGCTGGCAAGGTTCTGCCGTACCTCGGCGGCGTAAGCCAGGATGTCTTCAAGGCTGGTTCCATACTTGCGCTTCAGGCGGTCGATCAGTGCCAGGCGGTCCTCAATCTCTTCCAGGCGCGCGGGATTCGCTTCCAGCTTTCCCACGTAGTTTCGCAGGAAGGCGGCAACGTCTTCCAAAGCCGCGCGCGCGGCGGCCAACGGTTCGATCTCCGACGCCACGGAAGCGTCGTAGCGGCGCAACTCATCAAGCTGGCGCGCGGCGGCGGCAACGCGAGCGATGGCCGCACCCTCATCTTCATAAAGCTCCACAAAGGCAGTGGCGGCGGCGGTGCGAATCTTCTCCAGGTTGGAGAGAATCCGGCGCTCTTCCTCAAGCTGTGCGTCTTCTCCCGGTTGGAGTTCCGCCTTCTCCAGCTCGCGAACCTGAAAGGCCAGCAGATCGAGCGTGCGCAGCCGCTCCTGCTCATTGTGGCTCAGGCCGTCAAGCTCCTGCTCCAACTCGCGGCGGCGCGTGTGCAGGGTGCGAACGGTTTCCAGCTCCGCACTGACGCCGGCAAACTGGTCAAGCAGACCGAGCTGCGCATCGCGGGCAAAGAGCGAAACGTGCTCGTTCTGGCCATGCATCTCAACCACGCGACGGGCGAGAGTGCGGACGGCGGCCAGCGTGACGGGCTGATCGTTCACCAGCATGCGGCTTCTGCCTCCGGCTTGCAATTCGCGGCGCAGAATCAGCTCGCCGTCGTCGCCCGCCGCCACGCCGTACTCCTCCAGCCAATCCGCCCACGGCGGTTTTCCTTCCGCGGAAAAGACGGCGGTCACCAGGGCGCGATCCTCGCCGGTGCGAATGACTTCGGCGGAAGTGCGCCCGCCCAGCGCCAGTCCCAAGGCGTCCACCAGAATCGATTTGCCGGAACCAGTTTCGCCGGAGAGCAGGTTCAGGCCTTGCCCGAACTCGACCGTGAGGTTGTCAATGACGGCGTAGTTTTGAATGTGAATTTCGCGAAGCATGGCGTCTTGCAAGAGTCTATCACAGGATGCGGGAGTCGGGAGCTCTGGACTCGGGGTTAGGGATGGGAGGTTGGGCATTCGGGATACGGAATTCGCGATTCCGAATTGCGGCCGGGCGAGTGGCTGTCGGAAGCCTAAACCTTGAATTTTGAACCTGAGGCAGCGGAGTGGCGCAGGCGTCGTGGCAGATGGATTTCCTCCGAGGGACTTCAAATCTGATTTTCAGCCCGCTTGAGGGCTATGCTAAAATAGGACCATTTGCAAGGCCCGTAGCACTCACTTGCTCAGTGGAGCCTCCCGTTGAGGGGGGCGCGGAACTTGAGCGAAAACAACGTTTATTCCAGGGGGAAATCATGAACGGCTACGCTTACACCAAACGAAACCGAAGGATTCTATTCTGCTTCCTGGCCGGCGTCATTGCCTTCGCGGCCTTCGTCGGCCCACGGTTTTCCGCGCAAGAGAAGAGCGGCTTGGGCGTTATTCTGACCGGAAAAGTCGGACCCGAAGACGTGGGACTTCCGCTTTACCCCAAGTCCATCGCATTTAATGACGAAAACAATGAGACCAAGACCGGACACGTGGGGCTTTGGGGCGCCGGCTCCGGCTTCAATGTCGCGGTTCTCAACATGGAAGCCTTTGACTCTCCCAAGAAAGTGACCAAATTCTATAGGAAAGCACTTGGGAAATACGGCCCGGTCATCGACTGCTCGACGGGTGTGCCAACCCCGGCGGGATCGCCCCTCACTTGCGACGACGTTAAAGCTGAAGAAGGCAAGACCATCCTGAAAGTGGGCACGAATGAGAAGCAGCACATCGTCGCCGTCGAAGCCCACGGCAAGGGCTCGGTCTATACTCTGGTCGCAAAGGGCAATTGGAAACGCGACGAGTCCGCGCAATAACCCTAGCCTGGATTTCCACGGACAA
>PLSX01000229.1:93485-94107 GCA_003165315.1 Acidobacteriota bacterium | reverse complement strand
TCAGGAAGCGCTCAAACGTCAGTCCCGGCGGCGCGAAGGCGGGCTTAAAGTGCTTGCGCAGGGAATTCCACGCGCTGACTTTGGAGAAGAGTTTTATGCGCGCGCCCTCCGCTTTGCGGGCCAGCTTGTCAATGTCTTGCAGCATGGCGCCCACATCAAAGAAGCGCGTGATGGGCACCGCCTTCTTCGAAATTGGATCGACATAGAGGTAGGTTCCCATGGCGCAATGCGGGTGCGAGGTCAGGTTCGGCCGCTGCACTCCCTGAAGCGCTGACATCAATTTGGAAAACGGCGAGGTGCAGGAGAGCGGGAACCAGTCATGGTATTTATCCATCATGCCCGTCTGGTCAGAGAGGCAGTGGGCCAGGTCGGATTGGGTGAAGCGCTTGGCCTCAAGATCGCGGCGATTGATGCGTCCGGTAAAGGCCACGGGCTGGAAGCTGAAGCCGCTGATGCAATCGATGTTGTCAATCGCGAACCGCACCATGTCTCCCAGTTGATGGTTATTCAAGCCCTTGACGATGGTGGGAACCAGCACGATCTTCAGTCCCACTTTGCGGCAGTTTTCAATGACGGCGCGCTTCGTCTCCATCAGGCGCTGGGCGCGCGTGCGGAGATAAAT
>PLSX01000229.1:0-93465 GCA_003165315.1 Acidobacteriota bacterium | reverse complement strand
CGAATTGCAGGTAGAGCGTGTGCAGACCTGCTTCTTTAGCGGCCTGGGCAAATTCAAGCTCGGCGAAGCAGATTCCATTTGTCGCCACTTGCAGGTGGGTGAACCCGAGTTCGGTGGCCTTGCGCAGGACGTCCATGAAGCGCGGGTAGAGCGTGGGCTCGCCGCCGGAAAATTGCACTACGCGGTTGGGCACGGGACGCTGCGCGCGCAATCCTTCCAACATGCCGGTGACTTGCTCAAATGTCGGCTCATAGATATATCCCGCCGCATTGGCGTTGGCAAAACAGACGGGGCAGGTCAGGTTGCAGCGATTGGTGAGGTCCACATTGGAAAGAACCGTGTGCGAGGTGTGCATGGAGCACATTCCGCAGTCATCGGGACAACGTGTGGCGTTCTTGATGGCGGGGTTCTCCAGGCCGCGATTGTCGCCGAATTCCCACGCTTCCATCTTATGGTAAAGGCGCGCATCGGAATAAATTTTGTCGCGAAATTCTCCGTGCTCCGCGCACGTCTTCTCCATGTAAACCGCGCCGTTCTCTTCGAAAAGGCGGGCATCGATCACCTGTAGGCATTCCGGGCAGATCGATTGCGTCGTCTTCGGCAGACCCTTCTCCAGGGGCTCGATGGGTGAGCCTGTGAACGTGGTTTCCGGCTGAATGATCTCAAAGTCGTTTTTGCGGCGGGGCTTGGCAGGGGGTTCAATCGTAAGAGTGGCCACATTTCCTCCTGAGGAAGGCAGATGAAATAACGGGGGTGAAATGCGCGGCCTCGTGAATGATAAACAGCCCGAGGAACACTCCCGATGAAAGGATTAAGACACAGGCTTCAAAGGTGGATTAGAGCACCGTGCGTAGAGGGTTAAAATCACAAACCGTTATACGGCGTGAATAGAGCACCGAAAGGAGAAAAAGAGGGGTCGAGTTGAAAGGCGACAAATTGTTCATTCTAAAAGACTTAGTGACATTTTGTCCGAGACAAGACTTCAATCCGCGTATACCGGTGGCTTTGGACGCGCTTGGCCACTTGAATCTCAAAGGGTGCCAGGCTATTTGCGGAAAAGATTTTCGAAGGCTTGGCGAGCATCCAGCGGTCGAGTCGAAGAAGTTTCCCGTTCGATAGTGGTTCGCGGCGAAAAAAAGTTGCACTGATTGCGGGATTCCTTTTTGGGAATGCGGGCACTGACGGGCTGCGTGCATTCGAAACGGCTCGCGGTATCAAAAAATGAGCACTGCTTGCAACTATGCAACTCAGCATTACAGCGCGGGCACTTCGCGGTGAAATCAACGCCTTCGGGCAATATCCCAGCGCAGGCAGAGCATCGCACCACTTCGCGCTTGCTCATCAAGTTCGGCGTCTTTGGTCCAAAGCTTTCAACTTTCTTCGCGGGTTGGCGCTCAGCCCGTTCGCGGCTGCCACCTGAGTCCTGATACCCCCGTTGTTTATACTTCCTGTCCATCCTCACTCCTCATTGTTGGGCTGTTTGATAAGTCAGTCGTTGGATCACTGATACACACATCATACGCTGCTGCGGCGGTTCACGCCACCAGTAAAAAAGAATGTGTGCTACATTTTCTTTCAGCAGGAGGGACAATGATCAATCAGCGGCTTGATGGCCGGTTGGCTGTGATTACAGGTGCCAGCAAGGGGTTGGGCAAACAGATGGCGGAATCGTTGGCGGACGCCGGGGCAGCAGTGGCCTTGATTGCGCGCAGCAAAGAACTGTTGGAGGGCGTGAGGGCGGGAATCGTGGGGCGCGGCGGCAAGGCCTATGCCTATGTGGGTGATGTCGCGGTGGAAGCCGATGTCGCGGCGATCGCAGGCGAAATTCACAAGCAAGCAGGCATTCCCGATATTCTCATCAACAACGCGGGCATCAACATTCGACGGCCGCTGCATGAATACACAATGGACGAGTGGCGGCTGGTCATGTCCACCAATGTTGACGGCCCTTTTTTATGCAGTCGGGCCTTCATTCCTGGAATGATCGAAAAGAAGTTCGGCCGCATCATCAGTGTGGCTTCGACCATGGCGCATGTTTCCATGCCCCATCGAACGGCTTATAGCGGAAGTAAGTTTGCCGTGCTGGGCATGACCAAAGCGTTGGCGCTGGAATTGGCTCCGTACAATGTCACGGCGAATGCGATCAGCCCTGGCCCGTTTTCCACGGAAATCACTCGCCTTATTGAGCGCGATCCTGTGCAACTTGCGGAATTTAATTCCAAGATTCCCCTGGGGCGTTGGGGGAAGTTGGAAGAGATTGGCGCGCTTGCGGTGTTCCTGAGTTCCGATGCTTCAGGTTTTATTACCGGTACCGACATCGTCATCGATGGCGGGTGGACTGCGCAATAGGGGTTTCCTGACGCGCCCTCGCCGGTGCATGGCACAGGAAACACTATGGGAAACCGCTGCCCGATTTTGCCTTTTGTGTTAAACTGCGATTATCTGAATGGGTAGCAAACCAGTTATGGCCCGAACTGCTGAAGCCAAGCAGAACATCCGAGAAATTTGCCGGATCGCCGCGCGAGTGTTCTACGCGAAGAGCTACGATGGCGCGTCGATGCAGGACATCGCCGAGGCCGTGGGCCTTACCAAGGCGGGCCTTTATCATCACGTGGGCAGCAAAGACCGCCTGTTGTTTGAAATCCAGAATTACGGCATGGATATTCTGGATGAAACCGTGCTTGCTCCCATCAAAGACGTTGCCGACCCCCGCGAGAAACTCCGTCAAACCATCATCGGCCATATTGATCTTATTGTTCGCGCGCGCGACCAGGAAATAACCGTGATTCTGCACGAAAATCGCTCTCTGAGCGGCCCCCTTCGCAAAAAGCTCAATGCCCGCAAGCGCGGCTACATTGAGTACCTTGTGGAACTCATCGGGCGCGTGCAGGAACAGAGCGCCAAGCCTCCTCAGGTTTCACCCCGGATTGCTGCCTTTGCCCTGTTGGGAATGATCAATTGGCTGTATCAATGGTACAACACAGCGGGCCCCATCAAGCAGAATGACATCGCCCAATACTACACGGACTTCTTCTTTCGCGGACTCCTCGGAACGATTTAGCAGGCCGGGGGCAGTTGTGGGCTTTCCCCGCGCGTGATAGCATCCTCGCTTCATCTTCAAAGAGGGGAAAATCGAATTCATGGCGACACCATTGGTGGCTTTTCAAGGCGAAAGGGGATCATTTAGCGAGGAAGCTGCGTACAAGCTCCTGGGCCGGAAGATCCGTGTTCTGCCTTGTGAAACATTCACGGCAATTTTCGAAAGCGTCACCAGCGGCAAGGCGAATTACTGTCTGGTTCCGATTGAGAACACTCTGGCTGGGGCCGTCTATGAGAACTTTGACCTGTTGCAGGCCAACAACCTGCACATCGTGAGCGAGGTCAGCCTGCGCATCGTCCACAATCTCATCGCGCTTCCCGGTACTGCGCGCAAAGATGTTCGCCAGGTTTATTCCCATCCGGTGGCGCTGGCTCAGTGCCGGCGTTTCTTTGCCCAAAACCCCAAAATAGAACGGATTACTTATTACGATACCGCCGGGTCTGTCAAAATGCTGGCGGAACGGCGTCCGCCTGGAGCCGCTGCCATCGCCAGCCGCATCGCCGCCGAAGTTTACGACGCGCGCATCCTGAAAACGCATCTGGAGGATCATCGCGAAAACTACACGCGTTTCTTTCTGCTCTCTAAGACCGCCCGTGTCAGCCCCAAGGCCAACAAAATATCCATCGTGTTTTCCACGCGTAACCTGCCGGGCGCCCTCTACAAATGCCTCAGCGTATTCGCCCTGCGCGACATCGACCTGACCAAATTGGAATCGCGTCCTCTGCACGGCCGCCCCTGGGAATACTTCTTCTATATCGATTTCGTGGGGAATGTGAAAGAGAAGCGCTGCAAGAGGGCACTGGCTCACTTAGGCGAAGTCACTAACTTTTTGCGCGTTTTGGGATGTTACGAAAGCGCCAAGAGGTAGGTTGAAGTTCTCAACTATAAACTGACCGTGATCGAAGTTTAGTTTGTCCTTCCCCGTCTGCTGCCTTTGCTTTTTGGTGAAGGCAACGTGACCCCGAGTACCAGATCCTAAATCCTAAACCCTCAATCCCTGATCCGGTCTATTTCAGCCCCAGGCGGCGGGTGATCAAGGAATCGCGCCAGCGGTCCGGCAATAGGCGTGCTAGGCTGATTTGGAAACCGGAATTGGCGCCCACCATGTAACGAGTGCGGGGGCGCCGCGCAGTGAGTGCGTGCTCCACCGCTTTCGCCACGACATCGGGCGGGACGGCTTTGGCGGATTCCCGCCGCGTTGCATCCTCCACGGCGCTAAAGGCGGGGCCGTACAACTGAACGGCCTCGGCAGGAAGTTCCGCCCTCATCTCCTGCGCGGCAGCGAACGATTTACTGATGATGGGGGTCTGAACAAATCCCGGCTCCACCAGCGAAACGTGGATATTCCAAGGTTGCAGCTCCATACGCAAAGAGTCCGTCAAAGCTTCCAGTGCGAACTTGGAAGCTGAATAGGCGCCGGTGAACGGGCTGGAGATGAGACCGCTTACCGAGCTGATATTCACAATGCGGCCCCTCGCCTTACGCAGACTGGGCAAGAAAGCTTGGGTTACGGCAATTTGGCCGACTACGTTAATTTCCAACTGCATGCGCAGGGAGTCAAGCGGTATAAATTCCAGCATTCCACCAACGACAATGCCGGCGTTGTTGATAAGACCCGCAAGTCCTTCGCTTCCCAGCGTCTCGACAATGTCGCGCGCTGCCTGGCTGATTTCAGCTTCATCGCTGATGTCCAGCCGCACCGGAACCAGCCGTTCCGACGCGCGACTCCTCAGGGCCGCACCATCAACGGCTTTGCGAATGCCGGCGAATACGCGAAATCCCAGCTTATCAAGGTGCAACGCGCACGTCTCCCCGATTCCGGTTGAAGCTCCGGTGATGAACACTGAACCCTTTTCTGCCATCGGCTCTCCTATTGCGGGTATCTTTGCTCAGCAAATGATAATGATGTTGGGTCGGAAATTTCCGCTACAATCTACTCCAAGGCGGCAAGTAAGAGAGCAGCCTTGTGTGCGAGGTTCAGGGCGCGAGGAAGATCGCCGCTCGCCATGGCGCGGTTTGCCTGGGCAAAGAAGGTTCGCGCGTCTTCAAGCGTCTTTTGATCATTGGCGGAAAGATGAGCGCTGCTCAACTTCTCCAGGCGTTTGCCAATGTCCTGTTGCAAACCCTGAAATTGGCGTCGAAGTTCGTTCTCCTCGGCAGAACTCTGTCGTGGTTCGAGAGCGGGAACTTCGGCAGGCGGAGTTTCTGGATTTTCGGGAGCCTCGGCCGTAGGCGTTTCATCCGGCTCGGCGGATGCTCCCGGATGCGTAGGATGCCTTGTTCGGCGGTGGGCCGTGGGCTCTGGCGTTTGAGGTGGTGTAGCTTCCTCCGGTTCGGGCTCGGGTTCTGGCGGTGGGGGTGGTTCCTCGAGTACCAGAATCTGCGGTTTCACTGCGGCTTGCTCCGGGGCCGGAGCTGGGGCCGGCGCTGGCACGTAAACCACCATGCTTTGAGAACTCTGGCGCTTTGGGCAGCCCCCCAACAGGAGCAACAAAGCGCAAACCGAGGATAGAAGCGTTCGCCGCAGCATCTTGGGAATTCTATCACTACCTGCCGTTTAAGATGAAATGCGCCGGCGCCCACACGTACGGGACAGGAGTCATGTTGCTGGCGTTTATTTCCAGTACTCGGCTCCGGGTAGGCTTCCATCCATCAAATATCCCCCATCGATGGCCAAAATCTGACCCGTAATGTATCGCGCCCTTTCCGAAGCGAGAAATACCACGCCATCCGCAATCCATGCGGCCTCGGCAATTTCCTTAAGCGGAATGCGCATGAAGAGCGCCTTCTTAACCACCTCGGTGTACATGGGAACGGTGAGTTCCGTATAGGTGGCGCCAGGCCGCACACAATTTACGGTAATCTTATGGGGTGCAAGCTCCGTGGCCAGTGTGCGCGAGAACGCTTCCATCCCGCCTTTTGCAGCCGTATAGGCACTGGCGGAGGGCTCGGAAAGCTCTGCATGAATCGAAGAGATGTTGACGATGCGTCCCCCACGTCCCTGTTTGATGAGCTGCCGTGCCACTGCCTGAGAGCAGAGGAAACAACTGGTGAGGTTATTGGTCAGAATCTTGTTCCATTGTGGCTCCGTCATATCCACTGTTTGTGCCTGAAGAATAATTCCGGCATTGTTCACCAGAACATCCACTCCGCCCCATTCCTTCACCACCGTTTCCATCATGCGCTCAACATCGGAAGCGGAGGAGACATCCCCCCCTATTCCCATGGCCTTTACACCCCATTTGCCGATCTCGTGCGCAACGCCTTCAGCGCGATCCTTATAAAGGTCAGCAACCACCACCTGCGCGCCTTCATTCGCCAGGGTGAAACAGATGGCCTTGCCGATTCCTGATCCACCGCCGGTCACAATCGCCGTCTTTCCCGCCAAACCAAGATCCATAGCCGCACCTCCTGGGGAGATTATTGGAAATCTGCCGCGCCATCGTTGGACAAGTGAAACGGCGTTGATATTAACCTAATTGTCGGCAATAGCCAATTTGCATGAATTCTTGCCAGCATTCGGGCAAATTCATATTGCCAGGGTGCAGGTTAGTGCATTGAAGGCGGCCCCGCTTGCCTTTTCCGCGCGCGTAAAGTACGATGGCGAGACTTTCGGTCATCCTATGTCATCAGACGCTTCGACCAAGATAGATGTGTGGCTGACAATTGGCTTCGGCGCCGGGCTGTACTACTTTTTCCAGGGCTTTCGCACTTATCGCGAGTACCGTGTGCTGATGGACACCCCTGAAATTCCCATTCGCAGTGTCGCCATGGGGTTGGTGGAAGTCCACGGCAAGGCCACAGGGGTCCCGCCCGTGCCCAGCCCTGTTACCCAGACTCCCTGCTATTTCTACCAGGTGGATATTGAGCATTGGGTGACGGATAAGAACGGCGGCCACTGGAGCCACCTCTGCACCGACTGTGACGGACCGAGATTCTATGTGGCAGATGGAACAGGCAAGGTTCTTGTGGACGCGCATCACGCCGAATTCGATTTAATGCAAACTGCCAGGATCGAAACGAGTGGATCGGCCTGGGGGAGCCTGTTTTCCAGCTCATCATCGGGAATTCGCTCCGATCTTGGGGCCTATGCTTCCGAGGCCGTCGCTCGCCGCAAGGGTACCGGTTTCTTTTCCAGCACGGGCTCCGGCCAGCGCTACCGCCTAACCGAGCACCTGGTGATCCCCGAGCACTGGTATGACATCACGGGAACCTGCGTGGAGAATCCTGAACCCCAGGATGAACACGACCGCAACCTGATCGTGAAGGGAACCAACGAGCCAACCTTTCTTATTACCTGGCGAAGTGAGCAGGAAATCAGGCGGACGTTGCGCAATCGCGCTGCGCAGCGCATTTTCGGCGGCGGAATTCTGGCCGTGGTCTGCCTTGGCATCTTCCTGGCAAAACACGGATGGTTGTTCTAAAAGCAAAGGAGAAACCAAGCGATGGGTATTGTCATTTTGGTTGGATTGGTCTTGATCCTCATTGTGGTGGGGATCTTCGCTTACCTCATTACCATTTACAACAGCCTTGTCCGCCTGAAGAACGACATTGACAAAGCCTGGGCCAATATTGACGTCCTGCTGAAGCAGAGGCACGATGAGCTGCCCAAATTGATCGAAACCTGCAAGGGTTACATGCAGTATGAACAGAAAACCTTTCAACTTATTACCGAGGCACGGACGGCCTATATGCGCGCCGGCTCCGTGGGGGAGAAGGCAGCCGCCGATAATATGATTTCCGGCGCACTGAAGAGTCTGTTTGCGGTCTCGGAGAACTATCCGGACCTGAAAGCCAACAACAACTTTATGCAGCTCCAGAAGCGCATCTCCGAGTTGGAAGAGAAAATTGCCGACCGGCGCGAATTCTTCAACGACGACGTCAACACCTATAACATCCGTATTCAACAGTTGCCCGACGTCTTCATCGCCGGATTGATGCACCTTCAACATCGCGACCTGTTCAAGGTGACTGAGGAAGACCGCCAGGACGTTGATGTGAAGATGACGTAGCCAATTGTCATTGGTGAATTGTGATTGGTGAATGGCGATTGCAACCAAATCCCGCTGATCGGTTCTGTTCCAAGGCAAGCATTGCACGTCTGAGCCAGGACCAGAGGCAATTGTAAGGGCTCGGTTCGCCCTGCCCGCGGGTGGCTGGGTGCTTCCGTTGGAGATTTGCAAATCGCAAATCACAATTCGCCAATCACCAATATTGAAGGAGGGCCAGACATGGGAATTGCCATTGTGCTGATCGCCATATTCGGAGTTATGGCCATTGTGGTTGTTGGTCTGATCGTCTACCTCGTTGGCATTAACAACCAACTGGTGGCTCTAAAGAACACCATCGACAAGTCCTTTGCCGACATTGACGTGATCCTGAAGCAGCGGCATGACGAGTTGCCCAAGCTTGTCGACACCTGCAAAGGTTACATGCAGTATGAGCAGAAGACCCTTCAGGCCGTCACCGATGCCCGCACCTCTTACATGCGCGCGACCACTCCCGAGGAGAAGACACAGGCCGACGGTATGGTCACGAGCGCTCTCAAAACCTTGTTTGCCGTGGCGGAAAACTATCCGGACCTGAAGGCAGATGCCAACTTTATGCAACTCCAAGGGCGCATTACCGATCTGGAAGAGAAGATCGCCGCCCAACGCAGCCGCTTCAATGCCGATGCCACTAATTACAACATCCGCATCGGCCAAATCCCCGCCAGCTTTGTAGCCGGCTTCAAGGGAATGACGCCCCACGCCCTATTCCAGGCTTCGGAAGCCGACCGCGAGGATGTGAAAATCAGCTTTACGTAATATTGGGCCGCCTCAGCCTTATCGAGTTCAGTCGAGTCGGTAATTCCCAGGTGGTTCTTCCGAACACCGGATGCCGGATCAATGTCAGGATCATGGCTGGAATATCGGGACATGGTTGAACCGATCGAGGATATTCCGGAGGACCTTATCTGTGCCGATTTCACCGCGTGCCGCGCGGTGAAGATCATCCATGGTTGATTCCGGCACTTTCAATCCTTCCAGTTCCTGCTGCGCCACCGCGTGAGCAATAGCCCGCAGATTGTGCTGAATCTCTTGTTCCGAAAATACTGCCATCGGTCCTCCCGAATCGTCCCATGAATAGCACAGTTTCTTCCTATGCAGAAGGCCATTTCCATTCACTTCGAGCTTACCCGCAATCCAACTTGGGAATTTCCCAAATGCGGGTATAATGCCTTCGCCTTGACGATCCCCGGGTTGATCATGGGCTGCGGCTTCATAAAGCTCCACCCCGGCAGTGATGGATCAAAAATCCAGAGGAAAGGTCAAATCATCATGGCCTCACAGAAACAGACTTCCACCCCTTACCTGATGGCGACGGCCTGCGCGGGCCTGTTTACCTATGGAATGGTGGCTTCGTTTATTGGCGCGACCCTGCCGGAGTTGCGAGCACGCGCCGGTATTGATTTGACGCATGCCGGGACGCTCTTCAGCTTCCTTTACGTTCCGCAAGTGCCCATGGTCTTCCTCGCTGGGCCGTTGATTGATCGCTTCGGCAAGAAGCTGGTGTTAGCCGCCGGATTTCTGTGTAGTGCCGGGGCGCTGATCGGCATGGCGTATTCGTCCAGCTATGCCGTGCTGGGAACAATGCTCTTCATCCTTGGTTTGGGAAGTTGTTCAGCCATGGCTGCCGCCAACACGCTGATCCCTGACCTCTACCCTGAGAATCCCTCTTCCGGCCTCAATATGGGAGGAATCTTCTTCGGCGTCGGGGCAGCATTTTTCCCCGGGCTGGTCGCTCTACTGGCCCGCCACGTGGGGCTGGTAGCCACCCTATGGTCCATTGCCCTGGTTGTCGGACTGGTGGCCATGGTGGCTCTCGTGCAAAGGTTCCCACCTGCCAGCATGGCGGGAGGATTCGACTGGGGCCAGGCGATGTCGCTGCTCATCAATCCCGCCGTTATCATTCTTGCTTGCCTGCTGTTCTTTTACACCGCCCTGGAGGTTTCCACTAACGGTTTCATTCGCACGTTTCTGGAGAAAGATTTGAATGCTTCAGCCAGGGATTCCTCCCTCATCCTCACTACCTTTTGGATCATGATGATATTCGGCCGCCTGATTGCAAGCCAGGTGGTCAAGAAGATCCGCGGCCCGCAATTGGTGCTGGGATCTTCCGTGGGAGCCATCGCCGGACTCTTGTTGATCGCGCTGGCGTCCAATGTCGTGCTGGTTGCCCTTGGCGCCGCCATCTGCGGACTCTGTTACGGGCCCATTTTTCCCACCACGGCGGGAACTGCCAGCACCTATTTCTCGCGCATCTTTGGCACGGTTTTCGGCATCCTCATGGCTGTGGCGCTGCTCAGCGGAGCCGTGGTTCCCCCCGCGATTGGTTACGTCGCCCAACACCAAACGGTACGATCGGGCTTTTGGATCCTGGTGGGGATCGCCTGCATGCTCCTGATTACGCAGCTTATTTTCAATTCCTACGAACGAAAGAAACTGCTGCCCTCGGGACCTGCCTAAGGCCGAGGCGGTTCACCTGGCGCATGGCACCAATTGAAACTGCGCGAAGCGGCCTTCGCCCGCGAGGGGGTTCCCTCTTGTGTCACAACAGCTAGCCGTAAGACTCTTGCCCCGCATCCTCCCCTCTGCCTTTTGACTTGCGCTTGAGGCCTCCCCGAGCTAGGGTTTCTCTGTTAACCCTCGGCCGCCCACGTCGGCTGTGCCACCGCAAGAGGTATGAAAATGAATAACAATCACGGGAATAATTCAATGAATCCAAATGGGGGAGCGCGCATGTGCCCGGCGCGAGTGGATCAGAAGTGGCAACGGAAATTCGTACTGATGCTGCTTGTTGCAGTGGGCTTCATCACTGCCGCATCTGCTCATGCCGCGGAGGCCTTCCAGCCTCGCGCCGTGCCACTTGTGACGACCGATCCGTACCTTAACATCTGGTCTTTTGCTGACCACCTTACTGACGATGTCACCCGCCACTGGACGGGCAAGCCGCAGACTCTTGAGAGCATGATCAGGGTCGATGGAGCGGTTTATCGCCTCATGGGGCGGCCCGTGGATGAGGAGGCTCTCCCCCAGGTCGGGCTAAGCGTATTTCCCACTCGCACGGTTTATGAATTTGAGGGAGCGGGCGTCCACGTGACGCTGACGTTCCTCACCCCGCTCCTGCCCAGCGACCTGGACGTTCTTTCCCGCCCTGTTACCTATCTCATCTGGCAAGTCCGTGCCGTGGATGGCCGCACGCACACGGTTTCAATTTATTACGCCAACTCCGCAGAACTCGTAGTGAACACCGGTGATCAGCCGGTGGAATGGGCGCGTGAAAAGGTGGGCGATCTCAGTGTGCTGCGCATGGGGTCACGGGAGCAGCCGGTTCTGGCAAAATCCGGAGATGATTTGCGCATCGACTGGGGCTACTTTTATGCCGCCGCGCCGAATAACGAGATAACGGCGAGCGCCATCGCCAGCCCCGATTCCCTGCACGATGCATTCTTGGAGAATGGCAGTCTGCCGGAAAAGGATGAACCCGCCGCGCCTCGCCCCGCCCATCGAGCCCCACAAATGGCCATGGTGTTTGAGCTGGGGCAGGTGCAGGCTGAGCCCGTTGAGAGGCATCTGATCCTCGCCTACGACGACCTCTATTCCATTGAATATTTTCACCAGCGTTTGCGCCCTTACTGGCGGCGAAATGGCGCGCAGTCAAATGACCTTCTCACTTCCGCCGAGCATGAATACGGTTCGCTCCGTGCGGCGAGCGAGAAGTTCGATGGCCAAATGATGGCGGATCTTTCGCGGGCGGGTGGCGAGAAGTACGCGCGCATCGCCGCCCTGGCTTACCGGCAAAGCATGGCAGCGCACAAACTGGTGGCGGCGCCGGACGGGCAGACTCCCTACTATTTTCCCAAGGAGAACTTCAGTTGTGGCTGCATCTCCACCGTAGATGTCATCTATCCGGCGGCGCCCGTCTTCCTGCTGGTGAATCCGCGCCTGGTGGAAGCGTCGCTTGCCCCGGTGATGGATTACGTCAAGTCCGGCAAGTGGCCATTCTCCTATGCGCCGCACGACTTGGGCACCTACCCGCTTGCAAATGGGCGCGACCCTTACAACATTGAGACCATGCCGGTGGAGGAATCCGGTAACATGCTGATCCTCTTTGCCGCCATTGCCAAAGCCGAGGGCAACCCCGCGTTCGCGGAAAAATACGCGGCGATTCTCAAACCCTGGGCGGATTACCTGGTTGAGAACGGCTTCAACCCGGAAAACCAGCTCTGCACCGACGATTTTGCCGGACACCTGGCGCACAACACCAACCTCTCCATCAAAGCCATTCTTGGTTTGGGCTCCTATGCGCAGATCCTGGACATGGAGGGAAAGAATCAACTCGCCCGGCCGTACCGCGCCAAGGCGGAGGAGTTCGCCACGCGCTGGGTGCAGATGGCGAACGATGGCGACCATTACCGGCTGGCCTTTGATAAGCCCGGTACCTGGAGCGAGAAGTACAATCTGGTGTGGGATAAAGTTCTTGGCCTCAACCTCTTCCCGGCGGAAGTTGCGCAAAAGGAGATATCCTTCTACGTAAACCACCTCAATCGCTGTGGCCTTCCCCTCGACAGCCGCAAAGGCTACACGAAACTTGATTGGGAGTTCTGGACCGCCACTATGGCGGAATCCAATACGGACTGGGACAAACTGATCGCGCCCATCTACGATTGGATCAGTGCTTCACCGACACGCGTTCCCCTGACCGACTGGTACTGGACTCGCGATGGCACGCAGGTGGGTTTCCAGGCCCGCTCGGTGGTGGGTGGAATTTTTATCAAAATGCTCTCCGATCCCGCCACCTGGAAGGCGTGGAGCAGTCAAGCGCGACGTTGAGAGATTGCGCGCCTGCAAAGCGGGGATTGTCGTTTCAAGTTTGTCCGGAATATGAGCCTCCACCCTGGCACGGGGTTCGTTCCAGCCAGGGAGTGGCGGCTAGGTGTAGCTTACCGGTAGGCAGCCGTGGGAATTCCTTCCCCATTTCCACATCCTGTTGACAATCAATCCGTCTTTCTTCTATATTGGCTTTCGATATTGAAACAGGGCATCGAAAGACAATATGGATGATAAGAGCCTCTATTCGGGGCTGATCCGCCTGCATATTCTTCACCACGCGGACGAGGAACCCCTTTACGGCGTGTGGATGATGGAGGAGCTGGCGCATCACGGCTACAAGCTGAGCGCGGGAACGCTTTACCCCATTCTGCACGGCTTGGAGAAGAAGGGCTACCTGCGCTCGCACCAGGAGCGGGAAGGAAAATCCGCCCGACGTGTTTACAAAATCACGCCCCTCGGACGCAAAGCGCTACGCTCGGGCCGCCGCCGTGTGCAGGAGCTGTTTGGCGAGATGTTTGGGATGGAGCATAACAAGTAGGTGTCAGGGCTATCCCAATGGGGAACTAGCGACGACGAGAATTGGCGATCCCGGGCCTTGGCAGCCACGGGAATTGGCGGCAACGGGAGTTGGCGGTCGCGGTTTGATCCGGTAAGTCCTTCTTGTCCGATGCGATTCCCTCGGGACTGCGGCAATGTCCGGCAGGAGCTACCCTCTGTCTTCATGAGTAGGAGTGCTGGACAAGCCGGATGGAGTAAAACCCGAGGCCCGACAAGCGATATTTTATCGCAGTTAAGCTGCGGGCGGGAGCCCTTACTGTCCGGGATTGGTGGGCTGTCCACAATGGGTCTGGGGGGCACACCCTAATTTGGACAATTTGGAGTGCCAGGTGTCAGGCGTTACGTTTCAGGTCCGATTGGGCTGAGTTTCAGCTCAACTGCTGCCGCCGCCAAGGCTGGCATTACAACAAGTAATCGTGCCCCCGGGACTGTGGGGACAGAGCCTGATCAGCCATTTCGCATTGGGAGACTATTGATGGAAATCACTGTACGCGCGCTCGTCACCATGATCCATGGGATGCTGTTTGGCGCCTTCTTCCTCTTGGCGACTTTCGGACTGGTGGTGGAACTTTCCCGATCGGCCTTTGCGGAACAGCCCGAAATACTGACTCGCCGGGGTTATGCCGTGGAGCGATTTTATCTGTTGAGCATGGTGGCAATGGGCTGGGCCGCGGTCCTCATGGGGGCTTACATCATCTACCCTTGGTATCGAGCCGTTCCGCCCGCAGGAACCATCGACTTTGCCATCTACCCCAAGTATCTATTGATGTCGAACGCCACCACCAAATCGTGGCACACCTTGGGAATGGAGTGGAAGGAACATGTGGCCTGGATCGCAGTCATCGTGATGTCAATGGTGGCCCATGTATACACCCACCACCGTCGGTCGATGCAGGAACATTCACAGGTGCGCAAAGCCGTTCTGGTTTTTGCGCTGGCAGCGTTTGGGGCGGCAGGCGTGGCGGGGCTATTCGGTGCCATGCTCAATAAATACGCGCCATTAAACGGTGGTTCGACAATTCACTTAATGGGGAAGGCCGAATGAACCCTTCACAAACACAAGATGAATCGCCCCGTACTTCGCCAAGGGCCGAGAATCCTGCCCACGAATCGCAGGCGAATGGACCTGCTGCGGCAGCCATCCTTTCGGCGGGGGTAGGTTGCACGTTTATTGGCATCATCAGCCTGGTGGCGGATGCCTGCAAGCCGATCGCTAAATTGTTGACGTTCTATTTGCCCACAGGACCGCTTTCCGGCGTGAGTTCCGTGGCGATTCTATTGTGGCTCGGGACGTGGTTGATACTGGCGAAACGGTGGCGGGTGAAGACTGTTGCCATCGGGACAATTAACGCTGTTGCATTTTTTCTTCTAGGGTTGGGAATTTTGCTGACGTTTCCTCCATTTGCGGATTTGTTGCAAGGAAAGTAAAACGGGTGGCAGCGCTATCGGAGCCCTGATCTATGCGGGTAAAGCGTGGGTGCCACTCTCCCAAGGTGCGCGCATGAACGGGATTTGCCTTCGCACTAAAACAACGCTTTTACTTCTGGTACTTTTGGTGGTTACCGCCGGGGATCTGCGGGCAGGCCCTCCGTTTCAAACCGATGACCCGGAGCCCATTGAGTTCCGCCATTATGAGGTCTACCTCTTTGGCACAACGGATGGCACCCCGGTGGAGACCGATCCGGTTGCGCCAGCGTTTGAGGCGAATTGGGGTGCTGCTCCTAATCTTCACCTGCACATCATCCTGCCGTTTGGAGCTATTCTTCCTTCCAATAATCCCAGATATGCGCCCGCTGGAATTGGAACCAAAGCTTACGGATTTGAGGACATCGAATTAGGGGCAAAGTATCGATTCATAAAAGAGACAAAGCACCGCCCGGAAATTGGCACCTTTACGATGTTTGAAATCCCTACCGGCAGTTATGCCAAAGGGCTGGGAGTTGGAAGAGTCTGGTATAAGCTCCCGGTTTGGGCCCAAAAGAGCTGGGGACACTGGACCACATACGGTGGGGCTGGATACCAGATTGTCCCTCAAACCGGGTATCGCAACTTTACCTATGGTGGATGGCTGCTTCAAAGGGACATCGGAAAGAAACTTACACTGGGAGCGGAAGTTTACTCGCACGGGGCGGAAGGCATCGCTACTGCGCAAACCAAGTCCGCCACGATGATCGATATTGGTGGCTACTATTACATCCGAAACCCTGGCTTGCAAATCCTTTTTGCCTACGGCCACACGGCCTTTGGGCAAACTGAAAACTATGCTTATCTTGGGCTCTACCATACCTGGGGATCGGACAAGGGCAAGGGCCTCAACGGATTCCTAGCTCACCATCTTTAATCGCTTTTTGGGGTACCCCTTGTGGGCGTGGTTTACGAACCGCCCTGCGATCCATCTTTGCTCTCACGATCAGACTTTTCTCATTAATACTTATTATGGCCTCGCAAAAAAGAGCGCTAACTGTCGCGCCAGATCTGAAATTACTCTGAAGAAATCGGGAGGAAACGAGACGGGTTACGAAAGCATTTTCAGACATTGACCCTAATCGGAAACGTTATTCTTTCTGATCGGCAAGGTCGGTGGCATGGGTGCCTTTGCAGCGGCCCACGATAATGGCGGCGAGGGATCGCACTGTGGACATGCCCGATGCTATTGCCTGCGCCGAACTGGAAATACTAACAGCAAATCAAGCTACTGAAATCGAAGCCGCCTGGCGCGGAGAAATTTGAGCCTTGAAGTTGAGTTAAGGCGCGCCTTCCCAGAGCGGTCTTCCCACTTTCGGGTTGACCCGGCAATCTCCCGGTAAGTAGAATTCATCGGGAGTTCTCTGCCGGCGCGGAGGGTGGGCATGCGCCCATAATCTTTGAGTTTACGGAGGGTTGGGTTTTGACAAAGCGACGGCTGGCCTGTCTTTTTGGCGCGGTGCTGGTGCTAAATGCCTGCGCAACGACAGAAAAGCAAACGACGGTCGCGCATACCCCCGCTCCGCCTCCTCCGCCTCAGGCATTGCCCATCAAACCCGCTCAGCCCGTCGTTCCCAATGAAATCTTGGCCCACCCGGATGCCACAGACACGCTGGTAAAGCAAGTGGACTCCCTTTACACGAGCGGCATGGATGACTTTCGCGCGGGAAACCTGGAAAAGTCAAAGCAGGAGTTTGACCAGGCGCTGGGTGCCCTGCTGCAATCGGGTTTGGATATTCAGGGCGATGAGCGGCTAAGTTCCGAGTTCGATAAAATCGTCGAAAACGTCTATTCCGTGGAAGCCGCTTCCCTCGAGAAGGGTGACGCCCTGAGCCTCCACAATTATGAGCCCACACCTTTGGAGTCTTTTTCCGGCCTCACATTCCCCGTCGATCCCCGCACCAAGCAACGAGTGCAGGAGGAGTTGCAATCAGTCCACTCGGATTTGCCGTTGGTTTCCAATGATGCTGTGGACGGCGTCATTACTTACCTGCAAAACCACAGCCGTGGTTATATTGAAAATGTTTTGCGGCGCAAAGGAACCTACGGGGAAATTATTGGGGATGCATTGCGCAAACAGGGTGTGCCACAGGACCTCATCTATCTTGCAGCGGGCGAAAGTGCGTTCAATCCCTTCGCTGTTTCCAAAGCCCAGTGCGTAGGTATCTGGCAATTTTCGCAGGGTACGGGGAGTCTCTACGGATTGAAGAAAAACCGTTGGGTGGATGAACGCCAGGACCCCGCCAAGGCCTCCGCTGCTGCCGCCCACCACCTCAAGGACCTTTACACCACATTTGGTGACTGGTTCCTGGTGATGGCGGCGTATGACAGCGGCCCCCTCACCGTTCAGCGTGCTATTGAGAGGACTGGATACGCTGACTACTGGGAACTGCGCAGGGTCCATGCATTGCCCACGGAAACCGAGAATTACGTTCCCATCTTCCTGGCCACAGCCCTGATTGCCAAGGACCCCAAGGCATATGGATTTGACACGCAACCGGATCCGCCGCTGCAGGTGGATCATGTGGAGGTCGATACGCCCACGGACTTGCGCCTGGTGGCCCAGTTGATTGACCACCCGGTCGAGGACCTGGTTAAAATCAATCCAAGTTTGCAACGCTGGACCACACCTGGCAACGATCCTGGCTTCATTTTGTATCTGCCTGCTGGAACCAAGGACCTCTACGAGAAGAACATAGCCTCAATTCCTCAAAGTAAGCGGCTCTGGTGGCGCGCGCACAAAGTGTTGGAAGGAGAAACCCTGGCTGGCATCGCCAAACAACTTCGCGTTTCACCTGTCGCCCTGGCGCAGGCGAATCAACTTTCCGCCAGCGCTTCTCTTCAGCCAGGGACACATCTGGCGGTTCCCATGGCGGAGGGCAATGACTCTGCCCTGGCGCGAGTTCGGGAATCGGTCCCGCTGCGGCTTACTCAATACCGCGTGCGTCCGGGAGACACAGTGGATCTCATTGCTGATCGGTTTAATGTGACGCCCTACCAGATTCGCCGCTGGAACGGCTTGAGGTCCGCAAAATTAGCGCCAGGCAGAACCTTGCACATTTACCTGCAAGGACAATCCTCCACAGCCGCCCGGACATATCACGCGCGACCCATTGCCAAATCCAAACACCCGGTCGTCCACCCTGCCACTGCCCAAAAGAAGCCGGCGGCAACCTCCAATCGCGCCGCTCCCGCAGCGCTGACTGTTCCATAAGCCAAAGGCTCGTTTCCATCAACCTACATCAGCATTCCAAGTAACAATCCTCCTGCCGAATTCAGGACGAATTCCCAAACTTTTTGATAAAAACCGTTCATTGTAAGATTTGTCTTGACATGAAATGTAAAGCCTACTACATATAGTGGTAATGAATTGCGTGACCACAAATTGTGGTTGCGTGCATGCGAATCGAGATTTCAGCAAAGAAGGAGGGGCAGATATGGCAGCAAAGAAGAAAGCAAAGAAAAAGAAGAGGTAACGAACAGATTTTAGGTTTCCTCCTTTCCCCAGGCCCGCTCCCCCAAGCGGGCCTTTTTCTTGTAGCCAGTCCTTTGACTACCCAGACCTTCCAAATTTGATATTCCTGTGGCAACAACGCGTGGGGCATGGGGAAGTGCCGAAATTCGCTGCCGCCCCATACACACAAGCTGCTCCCTGCGCGTCCTAATGAGTTTGCGGGAGGGGAGAAATACTGCGGCCCGGCTCACAGCCCCACAAAATCATGGGGCTAGCGCTTCCGACGAACAAATGAAAACTGAAAATAAAGAACTAAGGATATGGTGCGGAGGGCGGGAATCGAACCCGCACAGTCCTTGCGGACCGAGGGATTTTAAGTCCCTTGCGTCTACCAGTTCCGCCACCCCCGCACAGCGGGTGCAAAGTTCATGCTACCACGAGTTCAGCCCAACAGTGGAAGGCCTGCGTCATCCAGCCACGAAATTTATTGCAGTCTGGGAATATCATGGCGGCGCCATCAATCGATTTCCTTCCACATTGCGAACCATTTCCAAACCTCCGTAGACATTCCTGTTCTGACGGGCCAAAATGGAGACTTGAATTACTCCCCCGTTGAAGGCAGGAATAAGCATGAGGAAAGCATTCACGATTCATCGAATCGTAACCGCGGCTCTTGTGTTGGCTGTGGTTGGCGGCCTGCAATGCGTTCGTCTTCTCGCCGCCCGCCACGCCAAGATCAAGGTCCTAGGGCTCAACAAGGTAATTGCCTTCACTTACAGCCCCACGAGAGACTTCGATGTCAGACAACTGCATTCCGCCACGCTCGTTGGGCCGGTAGGCGTCGGCGACTGGAAATATTGGCAACCCAAAGGCGTGGTGACGGGGGTCGGTCACACGTGGTTCGACCTTTTGCGGTCACCCCTGGACAAGGCTGTGGCGAACCTTACGGGACAAGACTATGGCGGGAATCCCCGGCCGATTGTGATGGTCGATGAGTTCGGGTTCGATTACGGCGGATTGATGGATCAGAAAGCCGCACAAATTCTCCGACAGGCAAAGGTCAAGAAACCAGACCTGTCTCTGCTGGTCTATGAAATGCGGGGGCCCATCCCTCAGGTTTTAGCTGAGACCTACCGTGACGTTGCGGACCTTGTCATGTTTGAAAGCTACGTTCACAACCAGCAAAATTATTGGTGGATTGCCAGCCAGGTGTGGTCGGCGCGAAGGTATGGCATCCTGCCGAAAACGATTGTCATTCTTGGCGTGGGAAAAGGCGGCAATCCCGGCGAGGACTGGGCGGAAACGAAAGAGGAGCTCGAACAGCAGATTCGCTTCGTTCGCTTGATTGCTCCGGAATCGCCAGGCGTGGGATTTTTCGGCGGCACACCCGAATTACTCGCAAGTGCTGACGCCCTGTGCACTCATTACTTCCAACTTCCCACCAACGGTTCGGGGGTGCCACCCGAAGTTCGCGAAATTGCCCGAACTTTCTCCCGCCGCTATGAAAAACCCACGCTCGTGGCCTCTCCCAGCTTTGTTGAGCCCAACTTTAAGGAGGATGGAAACGGATTGGGTGAGCCGATGGTCATGCGGCCCTACATTATCAATCTCGGCGACACGGATGCTCGAAACGTCACGGTTCGGCTGCGTAATCTGCCTGACTTGGGGGGCAAAGTGTTTGCCGAAGGAGTTATCCCACTGATCCCGGCGCGGGGTGAAACCGTGGCGACCCTTCGTGTTATCGACCTCTGGCGCGAGTGGGTGGGGCGGTGGATCATGGAAATTGATGCTCCCGGCTGCGATGTCCATATCTATAAACCCTGACCCGATTACTAAATAGTTTGAACCGCGCCGCAAGATGGCGTATTTTCTTGACACCACGATGAGCGGCTAACATTTTGGGTGAAGTGTTTCATGACCACACTACATCCAATCAAAACCAAGGAGTGAAATTCCATGAGACCACCAAAGATGTCGAGGCGTGATCACTTGCGGCTGATGGGGACAGGCGCCACCGCACTTGCAGGTTCGGCGGCGGGGATGATGTCCTGGGGAAACAATTCAACGTTGAGGGCAGCGCCCTCGGATGTGGCGAAAGAGAGCCCGGCGCAGATTGCCGATCGCGAGCGGCGAATGAAGTGGTGGCACGAAGCTCGATTTGGAATGTTTATTCACTTCGGCCTTTACTCCCTCATCGGCCAGCATGAGTGGGCCATGGAGTTGGAGGGAATACCTGTGGCCCAGTACCAGCAATTGGCCAGGCATTTTAACCCCCGGCCTCATGCCGCGCGCGAGTGGGCCCAACTCGCCAAGCGCGCCGGGCAAAAGTACATGGTGATGACGACCAAGCACCATGAGGGTTTCTGCAATTTTGAAACGAAACTTACCAACTATTGCGCTCCCAAACAGGCGTGCGACCGCGATCTGGTGGCGGAATATGTGGAAGCCGCCCGCGCCGAGGGTTTGCGCGTGGGGTTTTATTACTCCCTGATGGACTGGCATCACCCTGATGGCGCCCGCTGCCTTACAGATGAGGCGGCGCGCGTACGTTTTGTGGAATACACGCATGGATTAATTCGCGAACTCCTGACGCAATACGGAAAGATTGATGTGCTTTGGTATGACGTCGATTGGCCGCTCAGCGCGGAACAATGGGAATCCGAGAAAATGAATAAGATGGTGTTTGAGTTGCAGCCGGATATCATCGTCAACAACCGGAACGGCTTGCCAGGGGACTACTCGACGCCGGAGCAGGAAATCAATCCCGCTAAGGGTGGCCGGGCCTGGGAAACCTGTATGACCCTGAACGAAAGCTGGGGATACCACAAGGCCGATAACAATTGGAAATCCCCGGAGACCATCGTCCGCAATCTTGTAACTTGTGCCCACGATGCTGGAAATTATCTCTTAAATATTGGCCCCAAGCCCGATGGGTCGATTCCCGAGGAATCGGTTCGCGTCCTGACGGAGGTCGGTGAGTGGCTGGATAAGAACGGTTCATCGATTTACGCGACGGACGTCTGTGATTCCAAAGAGCACATTTACGCGAACTATACGCGTCGAGGCAATACCCTTTACATGCATATCTACCACTGGCCGGGAAATACGCCGGCGGCAAACTGGCTGGAGTTCTTCCGGCCGCAAAGCGTGGTGGCCATTGGTGGCTTGCGTGCCAAAGTGCAGTCCGCGCGGCTGTTCGCTTCCGGCAAGCCTGTGGCTTTTGAACAGGGCGATCAATACGTCAGATTCACTGGGCTGCCTATCAATGCACCCGACAGCCCGGTGACGGTGATTGCAATTGAGTGCGATGCGGAACCTGTCATTGACCACAACGACGTACGCAAATTGCGCAAGCGCGAGCAAGTGGGAATCTAGTGCAGTAGGCGGAACGCAGCATATAGCCAGACCCTCTTAGATTTCGCTACGTAGGCGTTTACTTATCCACCTCCGAGAACGCAAAGCAGATATCGTCAAGACTTCCGATTCTGACGTAGGAGAGAATTGCTGGAAGGGCTGGACTTTGCATGCTCCAGAAGAACGGCCCTCGGGAAAAGGTCACCATGCAACTCCGAAATCGGAAACGGATAGTGCTTCTCGTGTTGGTCCTGCTCGTTCTCGCGGGGGCCAGGCTTTGCCGGGTGGGAATGGGCAGGGCAGCATTTGGCGTTTCAGCGCCCACGGGTGATCTCGAAATCACGGTCCTTCAGAAGGACTTTCGCAATCCCCCCGATGACGCGAAGATCATGGTGCGCTGGTGGTGGTTTGGACCGACTGTGACCGGGGAAGAGCTTGACCGCGAATTGCGCGCGATGAAAGATGCGGGCATCGGCGGAGTTGAAGTGCAGCCGGTATATCCCTTGACGCTTGACGATCCTGGCAAAGGACTTCTCAATCTTACCTACCTCTCACCGGAATTTCTTGCCGCAGTCAGCCTAACGGCGCAGACGGCGAAATCACTTGGCCTGCGCATGGATATGACCATGGGCAGCGGATGGCCCTTTGGTGGTTCGCACATCACGCCGGAACTCGCCGCCCAGAATTTACTTTGCCTTCGCATTCCCATCACGTCAGGTACGAAAACGATTCAAGCTCCAGCCCTTCAAAAAGGCCAACGATTTCTCGCGGCATTTGTGGCATCCGGGGACGGAACGCACTTCGACGCAAGTTCCGCGCAATTGATCATGCCTCTCGCAAACGGAAGTCTCCCGCTAACTTCATCTTCCACCGGCCCACGCGTGCTGCTGATCTTTGAGGCAGGGTTGACGGGACAGCAAGTGAAGCGCGCCGCGCTGGGGGCGGAAGGAAATGTGCTTGACCACTACAATCCCGCGGCAATGCGAAGGCATCTGGATGCCGTCGGAGCGCCTCTGTTGGTTGCGGGCGAGGGAAAAATTCGCGCCATGTTTTGTGACAGCCTGGAAGTGGTGGGCTCAGACTGGACAACGGATTTCCTGAAAGAATTCCAAACCCGGCGCGGTTACGATCTGACGCCCCATCTGCCCGCGTTGATATCCGACGATGGATCGCAAACGGCGGCCGTGCGGCATGATTGGGGGCTAACGCTCACCGAGCTTTTGGACCAGAACTTCCTTCAGCCCTACCAGTTATGGTGCCGCGCGCATCACGTGCTGGCCAGAGTGCAAGCTTACGGCGAACCGCCGGCGCAGCTTTCCAGTTATCGCTTCGTGGACCTTCCTGAGGGCGAGCAGGGCGATGAGGCGGGCCACTGGAACCACTTTACCGCCTCGCGTTGGGCGTCTTCGGCCGGGCATCTTTATGGCGCGCCGGTGATCTCCGCCGAGGCGTGGACGTGGATCCATTGGCTTCCTTTCCGCGCCACACCGCTCGATTTCAAGGCCACCGCTGATGAGTACTTTCTGGAGGGCATCAATCAATTCGTTGCGCATGGATACCCATACTCGCCGCCGGGAGTGCAGGAGCCCGGCTGGCATTTTTACGCGGCAGGGGCGCTGGGACCGCATAATCCCTGGTGGTTCGCCATGCCGGACCTCGCTGCTTACCTGCAACGCGGCAGCTTTATGTTGCGCCAGGGGCGGCCTGCCAATGACGTCGCGGTTTATCTGCCCACTCATGACGCATGGGCGCGATTGACTCCCGGCCATGTGAATCTGTGGGATGCCATCTGGCGGCAATTAGGGCCCAATCTTCTGCCCAATCTGTTGGAGGCGGGATACAATTTGGACTTCTTCGATGACGAAGCTCTAGCGCAGCAGGGGCGCGTGCACGATGGCAAGCTGACTTTTGCCAATGAGGATTTCTCTATCGTGGTTCTGCCCGGAATCGAACGCATTCCTCCCGCGACCTTGGCGAAGCTGGGTGAGTTTGCCCACAGTGGTGGAACTTTGGTTGCCACTCGCCGCGTGCCTTCTCTTGCACCAGGATTCCTCCATCAGGATCTTGAGGGTGAGGAAGTGGGTCGACTTTCGAAGGAGCTCTTTGCCGGTCCTTCCGCGCCGGGGCACTTTGTTGCCCAGGAGGGGGCGCAGCTTCAGGGCGAATTAAACGGACTTTCCCGGCCTAACCCGGAGTTTTCCCCCCGATCCCGGGAAATCGGCTTCATCCACCGCCGCATGGACAATTCGGACATTTTCTTCATCGCCAACACCTCTAATCGGCGGTTTCAGGGTACGGCGACGTTTAGAATCAAGGGGAAGAACGCTGAGTGGTGGGACCTTTTTACCGGCGAGGTTACTGAAGCGCTGCCTGCTTCCGATCGCAACGCGGTTCTGAAGCTCGACCTTGAGCCTTACGGTTCTCGCCTGCTGGTTTTCAACGACCGGCCTGCGGTGATTGCTCAAGCCACGACGACGCCCGACCCGATTCTCAAACGACTGCCGCAGCCGCTCGGCCTCAGTCGCGGATGGAATGTCACTTTCGAAGGGTCCGGAAAAGTGGTCTCCATGGACACGTTGCGTTTATGGACGGACCTCCCGGGCATGAAGTTCTACTCCGGCCGTGCGACGTACCAGAAGAGAATTCTCGTCCCTGCGAGCTTCCTCCAGCCGGGCGTTAGGGCGGATTTGAACCTGGGTGAAGGCACGCCTCTGCCGGTTGAGCAGAACGCCCACTTTCAGGCGTGGCTTGACGGACCGGTTCGCGAGGCGGCGGAGGTTTACGTGAATGGTCGGCGCGCGGGCACCATCTGGCATCCTCCTTACGAAGTGGACATTGCTCCATTCCTCCATGCGGGCGAAAACGATTTGCGGATTGTTGTGGGCAATCTCGCCGTGAACGAAATGGCGGGAAGCCCCCTGCCGGACCGCAGCGCACTGATCGCCAAATATGGCGAAAGGTTTCAGGACCAGGGCAATAATCTGGTGAAGGCCATACCTTCGGGGTTAATGGGTCCCGTCCGTCTGATCGCACGCCCAGGGGCAGCCACCCTCAGATAAGTGGCGGTCAACAATGGTCACCTGCTGCTTTGTTACGTAGAAATCTAAGGTGTATTGTCGATCTCCGATCGATGACAGTGTTCTGATTGAGGCTATACCTTGAGACCTTAATCGGCACCTCTCCCGGCGCCAATGCGCCGCCCCTCCTCAACCGAGGATGGGACCCTCCGGGAACGATCCTGGGGATTCAACGTCAGACAGAGAGGAGCGTGCTCAAACCGTCCCCGCTCTGTTTTTTGACGGCGCTCGGTGCTTGTCTCTTATAATGGATGGTTCAGCCCAAACTCCCGTGGTTGCGAGGTTGCATGGTAGCCTGGACATTGGTTTTTCACATGATTGGCCTGGTATTCTGGCTGGGAAGCCTTCTGGTGGTGACGCACATCCTGGCGCTTCACACTCTGGAGGAGTCGCCGGAGGCGCGCGCCGCGTTGGGCCGCCTGGAATCGAAGCTTCTGCGGGCCCTGGCGCATCCCGGCGCCGCCATCATGGTGATCACGGGATTCATTCTGATCGGCCACGATCCCGACCTTCTGCGGCAACACTGGCTGCACGCCAAGCTGCTTTTGGTGGTGATTCTAATCGCGCTGGATCTAAGGGTGACGTTTCGCGCCCGCGCCTTCCAGGAAGGGACCATTGAAATGACCCGCGGCGAATGCATGGGCTTGCACGGAGCCATCGCCCTGGTGTTCACTGCCATCCTGATTTTGGCGCTGGTCAGGCCCTTCGGGCCGCCTCGGCACCAGGCGGGGATAATAGGCAGCAGGCAGGGGGCAGTAGGCAGCTTGCAAAAGTGAGTAGGCGGTTGGCAGAGGGACCCTGGTAATACTCGCATGGCGTGATATCAGGCGAGGTGGCACAGGGTAAAGTTCCCAGTACCGCTGTACAACAATCTATCGAGTGAAAATCATCGCGGCATTATGTGAAGTTAGTTCTTAATACACCATACTCAAGGAGGATCGATTGGCAAAAATTACCATCAACAATAACGGTTCGATCAAGGTGGAAGGTGAGTTCACAATTTGCGATCCGGCAGGGAACACGTTTGACCTGTCGGGCCGGACGGCGATTGGTCTTTGCCGCTGCGGGCATTCGGAAAACAAACCGTTCTGCGACGGCGCCCACCGCAAGGCCGGGTTTCAATCAGAAGTTGTGGCCCGCACCCTGCCGCCCCCCGCTCCCAAGCCCGCACAATAAGGCGAGCTTCAAGTAAGGTCAAGCAGAGAGCAATCGCGGAGTCATTCCGGTCCAGCCGGGATTGCCGCGTGGCTCGCTTTATTGGTTCGACAATCAAGCGATTGCCAGGTGATTTGGTTTTCATGCGTGCCGGTGAAATATTCCCGTGGGGCCGATTTTAGCAGGCGTATTGGCGTGATGAGCGTCGGCGCTTGAATGTGGGAACAAGGACGTGGCAGCAAGTGCTTCGCGCCAGCGCCTAAAGCTCCAACCCCAGCGCTTTCGTGGTGAACTCAACAAGCGGCAGCATTGACCGGCAGGCGGCATGGAATTCCCGCATGAAGGTGGGGCTGCATACCTGTGCCTCGGTGAAGCCGACCGATGCGATAAAGTCCTTCCGCTTGATATCCTCAATGAACCGGTGATTGGCATCGAACCCCCGCGGTGGCCGCTTCAGGCTATCGCCCTCCAGTTCCAGTTTCCCTCTGACTTTCGCCCACTGCGCGGGCTCGGCAATGATTGCTGTGCGAATTTTCGTCAGGGCGCTGGTGTCCGGATGCCAGATTCCCGCGGCGGCAAAGGGATTTCCCGGCTCCAGGTGGAAGTAGAACACGGGCGCGTGGGCGTCCTTGCCGCTGGCGTGGGAGAAATGTATGCCCACGTGGGTCTTAAAGGGTTTCTTGTCGTGGGAGAATCTGGTGTCGCGATAGATCCGGAACAAGGAACCCCGCGTGGGGCGCGCGTCGGCGATGAAATGCGGGCTGAGCTTGTGGAGATGCGGCCCGAAGCTGCTGATGAACATCAGCGCCGGGTCACGAACCACATTCTCATACCGCGCTTTGTTCTTGGCGAACCAATCACGGTTGTTGTGGCGCTTGAGCTGGCGCAAGAAATTGAACAACTCAGGGGAGAAGAAGGCATTGTCTGGCATCGTCAGTCCTCACAAGTGAAAGATAGCATAAATTGATGCTTCTTCTGCGATAACCATGCCATTGCCCGGCTCTCTGGCCAGCAATGGAATAACTCAAAATCCTCTGCACAGGGACAATCCACTGTACCCTATGCCTTCCCTTGCGCATACAGGGTGCAGTGCAGCGTTAATGCATACCCAGCATGGGCGTGACTTCTAAGATCCACGGCTCTTCGGGGTGTCGGATCGTTGGTCGGGGCACTGCCAATTCTTTCGCGGAATCCGTACCCACCAGCAACTTTCCGGTTCACACGCTAAAACCGGGGATGGGTTGGGCCTCGCGGCTTGGTTCGTAAAGGGAATAGAGGCGAGACCGGTTAAAGAGCCTGAAGAATAACGGGAAACGTGGTGAAGGTCGCGGTTTCCCCATGTTTTCCCCGGACTTTCCGTCCCTTGCATTGCACTGGGAAGAGGCGTATACAAAGGAGTTAACACGCTGGTTGCACACGCGGACCAGGATGCATGATTGTATGGTTGGCCGCGTGCCGCTACTCAAAAGTGCCGCGAATTTCGCCCTTGCGATCTCATGCGATTCACTCGCGAGCTGGATGGATAAGTTGAGGGGTTGGCTATGCTCTGTCCAAAGTGTGGCGCTGAGAATCCCGCCAGCCGTGCCTTTTGCCGGTCGTGCGCACAGGACCTGTGGCCCACCCTCAAATCGAAATCATCAACGGGCGCCATTGCCGCTGCGGTTCATGCGCCGTCCGTCGCCGGCATGCCGGTGGCCACTGCGCAGCGGGAAACTAGCTCCCGCGTGGAGTCTTCCTTCGACTTTTCTGGATTCTATGGAGTGAAGGGTTGGTTGCTTTTGTTCTGCATCCTGGTAACGATTGCCAATCCGCTTTCGGCTGCGGCCGAAGCCCTCAGGATCAGGAGTGTTGCCGTCACCATCCTCGATGCAGGATTTGCCGCCCTGTGCATCTGTACCGGATACCGCCTGTGGAGCATCAAACCCAAATCCCTGAGGTGGGTCGAGATATACTTTGTTGTCCGGTTGGCGCTTGCCGCCGTAACCCTCATGGGAGCCATCATATCGAAGCGGCCTGCCCTGGGAAGGGACTTTTCCCTAAACCCTTCTTTGGAATCCGGAATCACCAATGTATACGGCACCATTATCTGGTGGGCTTACTTCAAAAAGTCCAAACGTGTGAAGGCTACTTACGGCAGGAATTTGTGATTTGGGCCGCCTGGCTCAGGCTCCTGATTCTTGGAGTTTGCGACACCGGAGCGGCTCGTAAAGTGGTAGTAACCTTTCGGGGAGTTATGAAGGGGAGAAAGCCACGAAAAAGCTCCAAAGGGCGGAACAACTCTTCGATACCTCGCTCCGAGAGAACAAATTCTGAACCGCATGGCATTCGTACTTATAGTCGCCGCCGCTCCAATCCACTGGGCTGAGCCAGCCACATGGCCGTGGGTTGTCTGGGTGTGGCTCATAATGCTTCTGCTCGGGGGGCGCCAAGCCGCTGTAGCGGTGGTTGCAGCGGCAGCAAGCCCAAGGCTGGCCGACCGTGACAGGCCGCATCGAAACGGTGGAGGTTAAGAAGGCAAAGCCCTTCCTGATCTCATTGAAAAGACGATAGCGGCAGCGTGGTCCCGAATGGCGTAACAATTCACCGCTTCCATGCTTCGATCCAACGTGAAACCCAAACCTGGAACTTACGCTCTTATGCTTTCATCCAGCGAGGAATTTCCGATCCGAATCGGCAAGCTCGGTGACATGCAACTCCAAACAGGGATTTATGTTTACATCGGTAGTGCCCACGGCCCTGGGGGCCTCAGTGCCCGCTTAGGGCATCACCTCAAGCCAACTGGAAAACCCCATTGGCACATTGACTACCTTCGGGCACACGCCAACCCGGAAGGGGCTTGGTATTGCTATGATTCCCGCCCGTGGGAGCATGTGTGGGCAGAGTGCATCGGCATGCTGCCGGGAGCGTCAATCCCCCTTGCCCGGTTTGGGGCATCAGACTGCGGGTGCAAATCTCACCTGTATTTTTTCAACCGTCAGCCATCGCGGGCAGCCTTCAGCCGGATGCTTGGGGCTCTTGGCCACAAGCATCCAATCGTGAGGCACTTTCTGACTCAAAAATAGTACTTGATGGCGAACTGGATGATCCGTGCTCCCGTGGTGGTGTCGGAATCGAGCCCGCGCGTGCCCACAACCTGGCCAAAGGTAGAGCTGAATGCCGTGGTGTCAGGCCGGGAGAACTGGGCGTGGTTAAAGGCATTGAAGAATTCGGCGCGGAATTCCACCTTCTGCTGCTCCGTGATGCTCATGTCCTTCAGAATGGAGAAATTCAAGTTGTTAATCCCTGGGCTTCTCAGGACATTGCGGCCCAACGTGCCGTAGGTAAACAGCGGTACGTTGACGCAATCGAGGTTGGTGGGGTCGAACTGGAAATTTCCGGTCTCGGCTCCACCCAGGCAATCGCCGTGGATGCCGTCCGCCAAGGGGGCGAAGCTTTGCACCTTGCGCGGATTATGGAAGACAGGGACAGGACCGAGCACGTCGGGCCGGTCGAGACCGGTGTTCTGCAAGCTGGAGTTGCTTTCCGCAAAAACCGTGTAGGGATTTCCCGACTGGAAGGTCAAGATGGGATCAAAGCTCCAGCCTCCCGCCATCTTCTCCAGGTACCGATGAGATTGAATGCCGTGGTCGAAGGGTAATTCCCACAGCCCGCTGATCACCAGGCGATGCGTCGCGTCGAAATCCGCCAGGGCATGGTCAAGCCGGTAGTCGAAAGGGTCGGTGTAAGTGGAAGAGCGCGCGCGGAAGCCGGAAGTCAAATCCGTGGTCTTGGAAAGAGTATAGGCAACGCGGGTCTCAAAGCCGTGGCTCATGCGCTTGTCGAGCGTAATCTGCATTTCATGGCTGTTGGAAACGCCGTTGGAAAGGTCGGTCACCAGTTGGCCGATGTTGGTCAGCGAAGCGTCGGCGGGGTCGTCGGTTCCATAGCAGCCGGAAAGCGGGCGCGAACAATCAATAATGCTATACTCGCTTGCCAGTGTGGCCTCGGGGGTTCCCGGGAATTGCTGTTCCAATATGCCGAGTTGGCGCATCTCCTCGTTGGGATCGGCATTGTTCAGATAGGCGCTGGAAATCATCTTGCGGCCGAAGCTGCCTACGTAAACCGCTTGCAGCATCGTGTTGGGCGTGATTTGGAACTGAAAGCCGAAATTCGCATCCTGAGTGTAAGGAGTGCGGAAGTGGGGGTCGGTGACATAGGCAAAGGAAATCTCGGGGTCAAAGAATTGCCCCACTCGGCCGCTTGCTGCGAAAGGATAGGGATTGATATAGCCGAGGGGAGTAAAGGGGTCAGCCATGTAATTCAAGCCTTGGGCAAAGTTGTTGGCGGTTGGGAAAAGGTTGGAAACATCGCCAAAGGGGGGTTGTCCACCGAACTGGAAGTTCAAGGCCCCGTCTTCAATGTCATAGAAGATGCCGTAACCGCCGCGCATCACCAGGCGGCCATTGCCAAACATATCCCAAGCCATGCCGAAGCGCGGGGCAAAGTTGTTCCGGTCAGGGTAGACAAGGCCCCGATTCGGCGTTCCGGGATCGCCGGCATAGAGCACTCCTTGCGGTGCGTTGGGAAATACGGTGGACTGCCGGCCGGGGAAATAGCCGATAATTTCATTATGCGGATCAACCTGGGGCGAGCTGTATTCGTAACGGATGCCAAGATCCAGGCTGAAGCGGGGAGCGACTTTCCAGGAATCCTGCGCGAATGCGAAAGTGGAGCTTTCGCGTATGCCGTAAACCGCATTCGCCTGCTGATAGTAATTATCCGGGAATCCCCCTACGAAGTCCGCCAGTGGGTAGCCGGTAAAGCCGCCGTTAAAACTGCCAAAATCGAAGTTGCCGTTGGTGAAGAAGTCGTAATCAAAATTGTCTCGAACGCGCCGGAAGTCCACCCCAAACTTCATGGCGTGCTTGCCGTGTGTCCACGAGACGGTGTCCTGCCCTTGCAACACGACGTCGTGAACCTTCGAGGGGCCATCCGGAGAAGGTCCCATGTTGACGGACCCGCTGATGGTGAGAAGGGGCGGAGCGGCCGCCGCTGGGTCGTCGGGATTCACGTTGGTATAGTCCAGTTGCTGGGGAGTCGTATGATCCACCGGCACGAACTGAAGAATCGCTGAGCGGTTGGCGGCAACGCGGGCTTCATTAATCATGGAGGGAGTGAAGCTGTGGGTCCAGGTGATCGATCCGGATTGATAACGGTCTGAATCCGTGAAGGCCGAACCGTTGGGAACATCGCCGCCCGATGAGGCACCATTGACTATTTGAAATGGGTAGTAATCCCCGCCTCCGTCGAACAGGTAGACGCCGGAAATCGTATCCTTCGGGTTAAAGTTGTGGTCCACCCGGTAGATCATCTGGTCATCGTGGATGCTGGCTACGGGGGCAGCCACAAACTCGTTGGCGCCGATGTTTGGCATGGGCATATATTTGGCAATGTAATTGGCCGAGATCGAATTCAGGGGCACCTGATTCATGTTGAAATTGTTGCCCGTGATGGGATCGACAAGCTGAATGCCGCTGCCCAGCAGATCGCTGAAATCACCGGTACGCTCCGGCGTGCTCAGCACGGTTTGGATGGGCGCCACCTGGCCCTCGCGCCGCCGCGTGCCCTGGTAGGAGCCGAAGAAAAAGGTCTTATCGCGTTTGATGGGTCCGCCGAAAGTGCCGCCAAAGACGTTGCGTTTGAACGGAGTGACGTTGGGAAGAAAGAAGTCCCGCGCGTTCAGGTCGTTATTGCGCAGAAACTCAAAGGCATCACCGTGCAACTTGTTGCTGCCCGATTTGATCACCTGGTTGATGATGCCTCCGGAAGTGCGCCCGTACTCGGCTTCATAGTTGTTGGTGATGATTTTGAATTCCGCCACCGCATCGGGGTTGGGGCTGATGACGATGTTGTTGCCGACAAAATCTGTATTGTCGGCGCCGTCGAGCAGAAACGTCATCGATTCGGAACGCTGGCCGCTGACTGAAAACGGATTGCCGGAGCCGTCATCGGGGTCAGGTGCGAAGACGCCCGCTTGCAGCAAGCCAAGCTGAAGAGTGTCACGGCCCACCAGAGGCAGGTCCAGAATGCGGCGCTCCGTCTCCACCTGGCCCAACGTGGCGCTGACCGTGTCCACCTGGCTGACGTTGCCGGAGACTTCCACAACCTGGGTGGTGGCGCCGACTGCCAGCATAATATCCTGGCGGGCGTTCTGATTGATGTTGAGCACGATGCCGGTATGGACATATCTTTGGAAGCCCGCCACCTCCGCGGCAAGGCTGTAAGTACCAATGGGCAACAATGTGAACAGGAAGGTTCCATCAGGGCTGGTGATGGTCTGGCGGGAGATGCCCGTCTGGGAATTGGTCAGGGTGACCTTGGCGCTCGCAGTCACAGCGCCGGAAGGATCTTTAACCGTCCCGCCCAATGAGGCCGTCGCCCCCTGCGGATAAGCTGCGCCACCACTGAGCAGCAATAGCCCGAACGCCAGGGATGCGCAACGGGCAAAATTAGAAATTCCCGAAGGGCCCATGAGTCCTCCAAGCACGCACCAATTTGTTATGTAGCCCCGTAAACCGGGATATCCATCTTGGTCTCCCGATTTCCATCGATTATACAACCAGTCGCCAATTCTTGACCCACCGCCCAGTTTTAGCGTCGCTCGACACTGTCTAACAGTCTCTTCCACACCCCTCGTACCGTTGACTTGACTGGGGGCGTATGTTACGTTTAGCGGTCAAGTTCACACCACCCGGGGCAGTCGGAGCTAATAATGGCTTTTCAGAAAGCCAGGGCGTTGCAAGAGGCTGAGAAGTCTGTAGCTCAAGGCAAGATTGCGCAAGCGATCAGGCAATATCAAGTCATCCTTGATAATGACCCCTCCGATGTGTCTTTGCTCAACACGGTTGGTGACCTCTTCATTCGCGACCGGAACATCACCGAAGGGCTTAGGCAGTTCCACCGCCTGGCAGAAGCCTATGTGCGCGAAGGGTTTAACGTCAAAGCCATCGCCATCTACCGCAAGATTTCCAAAGTCGATCCCGGTTCCATCGAAACTCTGCTCAAGCTGGCGGATCTGTATCAGCTTCAGGGGCTAAGCCGGGAAGCTCGGGAACAGTATCTTCAGGTCACGGAATTCTTCAAGAAGCGCAACCAGACGGATCGGGTTCTTGAAGTCTTGCATAAGCTGGTTCAGCTTGATCCGGAAAACCTCAACTTTCGCACCCGCCTGGGGGGTGAATTCGAACACGCTGGCAAGCCCCACGATGCCGCCCTCGCCTTTCTGGAAGCGGCGGAGATTTCCCTGCGCCGCGACGATCAAGCTGGGGCTGAGCCCTCTTTAAAGAAAGCCGCGGAACTGGACCCCAAGAACGCCAAAATCCAGATTCTGCGGGCGCGCGTGGCAGTGGCGCGAAATCAGCCGGAGGAAGCCGAAAGAATTATCACTTCCTCGCCGGAATTACAGCACGACATCGCCGGCAAACGAATCTTGCTGGATGCTTATATTGGCGTCCGTAAGATTCCTGAAGCGGGAAGATTGGCGTTGGAGGTTTACCACGACAATCCCTCGGACTTTACCCCGGTTTCCACTGTCTCCTGGCTTCTGGCGGAAGAAGGGGAAATTGACGACGCTTACAACCTGGTTGTGGGCGCGGCGGAGTCGCAGATCAATCAGAATCAGACCGGTCCTCTCATGGAAGTCCTGCATCGGATTTGGACCAAAGCCCCCAAACACATTCCCACCCTCGAACTAATGCATCTGGTTTGCGAAAAATCCGGGGATGAATCCACCCTGCCGTTCGTCCTTGAAACCCTGGGCCGCGCCCACGAACAAGCGGGGAACATTGAAAAGGCCGAAGCCGCCTACCAGAAACTGGCGGAGCGCGAACCTGACAACGAGAATTTTCTCGCCCTCCTGAATGCGGTCCGGCAGAAATTGGGCAGAGACATCACCCCCATGGATTTCTCCTCCACCCAGATGGCGATGGCGGAGGAGGAGCTTCCGCCGGTTCCAGAGGTTATTGACGCTGACCAGGAATTGATGGTGAAAGAGGCGCTGGAGAATAGCGACCTCTTTTCGCGCTATAACCTTACCGAAAAGGCCATCGTGGAGCTGGAGAAGGTCCTGCAGTTCTACCCAGACCAAGTCGAGGTCCATCGGCGCATTCTGGAAATTTCCCGCAAGGGTTTTCCCGAGCGGGGAGCCATTGCCGCCGCGCAACTGGCCCGAATCTTCAATAAGCACGGCGACCCGGAGACGGCCAGCAAGTACCAGGCGATCGCCTCGGCGGGAGGGACACTGCCGGATCTTCCCGTCCCTTCGCCCCCCCCGGAGAAGGTTGTGGAAGAGCCCGCGGCGTTCCCATTGCCGGCTCCCGCTGCTGCGGATTCCGCATTCCCCATGGAGTTCCCGATTGCACCCGTCGAAGTGGAGGAGCCCCTGGAGGCTTCCGCGCCTCCGCCCTTGGCGGACTTTTCCTTCGACGCTGCGCCTTGGGAGCCACCGGCGGTTGAACCTATGGAGGTTCCTCCACCCCTGCCGTTGGCTTCAACCGACCAGACCATGGAGCTGGATCTCTCCGACGATCTTGAGGCCTTGACGGCTTCCGGCATTGAGGCTCCTGCCGAGCCAGCACCTGAACCTGAGGCTATTGCTCCACCTCCCTCGGAGAGTTCCGCGCTGCCGGAAAACCCTGCTCCCCTGGAAATTGCGGCTCCCGCCGAAGAGCTTGCTCTGCCGTCCTTCATAGACGAGCCGTTGCTACTCGTCGGAACGCCCGAAGAGTTCTCGCCTGAGCCGGTGACCGTCCCGGCGCAAGAGGCGCTTCCTTTTGACCTTGCTGACAGCAAGATAGAAGTCGAGTTCTACCTTGAAAATGGCTTTGTCGACGAGGCGCGGCAAACCGTGGCCAAGCTGGAGGAGAAATACCCCGGCAGCCCGTTTGTGGCCGGCCTCCGGCAACAACTGGATTCCCACCCCGGCAATGCTCCCGCGGCATTAGCGCCGGAGGCAGAAGCAACTAAGACTGAAGCGCGGGAGGCAGAAACTCCGGCTCCACATTCTGACGCGGCCATTCCCTTGGCGGAAACTGGGTTGGAATCGCCGGCCCCCAGAGAAGAACCGCTGCCTGAAATCCAGCCAATGGAGCCAGCGGTTGCGCCTGCTCCGGAAGCGGATACCCCAGCACCTCCCGCCGTGACCGAGCCTGAGCCGGTGATGGCAAATGCCGAAGCCGTCGCCGTTCCCGAACCTGAGCCCACCGTGGATTCTGCGGTCCCGTCTGCCGTGATTGAGGCTGATTCCCCACAGCAGCAGCCCATGGTTGATGTGCCCGCAGCAGCAACCGGCGGCATGGACTTACTCGACGACCTGGTGGGGGATTTGGGTTCATCACTCGACGGATTTGCCGCCTCTGCCGGCATTCCTCCCGCGGCGCCCAGTGCCCCTTCCCCAGTGGCTGCCCCTCCTGCCGAAGACTCTTCTCATGGCGCATCACAACTCAGCAGTCTGCTGGCAGAGATGGAAGACTTCGGCCCCGGCTCCCACCGCGACGATCCCGAGACGCATTACAATTTGGGCGTGGCCTTCCGGGAGATGGGGCTGCTGGACGAATCGATCGGCGAATTTCAAAAAGTCGTAAGAGGCGCGGGCAAAGGGAAATATCCTCCTAACTTCCTTCAGGCGTGCAGTCTGCTGGCCATCTGCTTTATGGAGAAGAAGATGCCCGCCCTGGCCGTCCGATGGTATAAGCGCGCGTTGGAAACTCCCGACCTCGACGAAGAGGCCCTGATGGCCCTAGAATATGATCTGGGCGTGGCGTACGAGCAAGCTGGCGATTCCCGCAACGCTTTGGAGAGATTCACCGAGGTCTATAGCCAGAATATTGACTTCCGAGATGTGGCGGAAAAGATCCGCGAACTCCAGCATAAAGTCTGATAGACAATCCACCCGCTGCCACGGTGGTAACCCCTATCGTCTTGCCTGAGACCGCATTCCCGGATCGACTAAATAAATGAATCGCCTTCTAAGGATCGTGTATATCGTGTTCTGCCTGGAGATGGGCGTGTTTCTGTTCATCTTCCCGTGGATTTCGCTCTGGTCCAGGAACTATTTTGTCGGTCACTACCCCTTATTTGCGGCCATTATCCACAATTACTTCCTTCGCGGCGCTGTCTCCGGCCTCGGACTGGCGGACGTGTGGCTGGCTATGTTCGAGGTTTGGAGATTTAGAAGCGAATTGGGGTTTGGGAGTTCCAAGGTAGGTGGCAGGTTGTAGGTGGCAGGTGGGACTGCCTCATCTACCACATGCCGCCTGCTACCTGCACTGTCCATCATCCAACATGCCTCCAGCATTTGCTCTTTTCTACATCACCGACCGCACTCAACTGAAATCCTCCACTCTTGACGACTGCATCGCGCGGGCCATTGCCGCGGGCGTGGATTGGGTGCAGATTCGGGAAAAGGATCTGCCCACCCGCCGTCTGCTGGCGGTGACGGAAGCCGCCGTTCAGTTCGCGCACCAGCAGGGAAGCACTCGCGTGGTGGTGAACGATCGCTTGGACGTCGCCCTGGCCGCCCATGCTCATGGGGTGCACCTGGGCACACGCTCCATGCCGGTGGAAGTGGTGCGAAAGCTGGCGCCGCGGGAATTCCTGGTGGGAGTTTCCTGCCACTCGCTTGCGGAAGCTCAAGCGGCGGAATCCGCGGGCGCGGATTACCTTCTTCTTGGACCGATCTTCTCCACACCTTCGAAGCTTCAGTACGGGCCGCCCCTGGGACTGGCCACCCTGCGCCGCATCACGTCCGAAGTCTCCATCCCCGTGATCGCCTTGGGCGGGATCTCCGCTGACCGGGTCATTGCGTGCCGAGAAAATGGCGCCGCCGGCATTGCCGCCATCCGGCTGTTTCAGGAGGCGGACCCGATCCAAACCGTGGTAGACAACCTTCGCTCCCGGGTGGCCGGATAGTCCGGAACAAACTTCGCCACCCAGCCAAAATCCGCTAACTACGTTTATTATCATCAACATCGTGAGATGATCCCATTTGTCCCTGCCCTCATCCTTTGTTTTCTATAACATCGTGGGATCATCCTTCATATTTTAGTTCCCTTTTTTTCCGCACCCCAGCAGCCATTTATCGATAAGCTATTTTTTATCAATAACATACAGCCTCGGATAAATTGCCATTGTTTCCTCTAAGTGTCTTATTTTTCATAAACATCGTGGTTTTTCGGCGATTTCAAGTGCCAAGGCACTGATCCATGCGCCCTCATAAAGGGTCCCCTCCTTTGTTCAATGAGGGGCGCGCTACCGCCGGGGGTGGTGCAATGGCCATCCTGGTCATGCCCGAGCACGGAGAGGGATCCCGATGGTTCTGGGCAAGCTCTCCGTGGCGCGCACAGGTTGTGCTCACCTGAAATTGGTAACATCACACTGTTCATACCCTCAAGGGTGAATCCCATCCTGATTCCCAAAAGAAGTTCACACGGAGGGCACGGAGAAACAAGAGGCGATCTCCGTGTTCTCTGTGCGAGTTGCCTCCGTGCCCCCCCGTGTGAAACGCTTTCACGCCGCGCATCTTCCCGGCATTTGGCGTACTCATTTTTCCCGTTCCTTTGTTTTCATGAATATCGCCGGATGCACCTTCAAATTTGAGGAGAGAAGCCAGGAGTCTAGACCCGGAAGTCAGAATCACAACCTATCCTGTAATTCGCAGGGATCGGGCGCCTGGTCTTCCAAGGATCATTTCAGGCATTTGGCGTACTCATTTTTCCAGATCCTTTGTTTTCATGAACATCGCCGGATGCACCTTAACTTTTGAGATTGAAGCCATGAGTCAGGAGCCAGAAGTTAGAATCCAAGACCTCTCCCGTACGCCCCCCCCGCCTGGGATATCTGAGCCCCAAACATCTTTCCTGGCATTTGGCGTACTCATTTTTACAGATCCTTTTTTTTCATGAACATCGCCGGATGCACCTTCATTTTTGAAATCCCATTTCATATGCGCCTCTGATCCGCTCATGACTTGTTGTCCACAATCAGCCAATTCGCCTCCGGTAACCACCCCCGCCCCTGACGCGGCGGCCCCTTCCTTCACTGTGTTCAGGACAAGCTCTGAATCAGGCGGGGAGTTTTATTTAGCCTGTGGCTCCCATCCTCAGATGAGGAGGGACCGGAGCGATAGCAACGGGGGTGGTGAAGAACATGTGATTAGGTATTGCTTTCGTGTCATTTGGAGCATTGGGGCCGCATTTGGGTCGCATTTAGGCCTAAAATGTCACTAATTTCCTGTCATTCTGAATGAAATGTCCGAACATTGGGCTGGCATTTTGTCCCCGTTTTGTTTGTTTTCATGCATTTAGTGGCTTTGTTCGCCGAAAATAACATCTTTTTTTCTGGGCTCGCTCCCCGCACGACTTCTTGTCCACAAATGTAACCGTCCGCCTGCTTGCGCTTGATAATTTGTCATGCGTTTTTCCCGCCGGTCCAAGCAGGGGTCCGATCCATGGGGAGGCGCTGCGCACCTGCCACCTGCCCTTACAAGGCTACACCAGAGCCTATCATTTGTTAAGTAATTTCGCGCCAATCTTCCCGCGGACGGTAGCTTAGCGCCCGCTCTCCGGCGCTACGGTCCTTCCAAGGGGATGCCATTTGTACTCCACCCAAGGATCCTGTCCAGTTCGTTCTGTGTGGTGTTGGAATACAAACACGCTTGGCGGGCGCAGCCCCTACTTTTGGGAAAAGCCGCAGGGCCGGAGAGCGGGCCCCGCGCTACGAGTGCTCCTGACGGGGGAAATGGGTTGCGAGCCTCGGCGGCGAAGCCGACAGAATGCCATGATAGGTGCGGGCGCCGGGCACCATAGTAGCAAGGCCGTCTTAAGGCTGAGTGGATTGCTTCCGAATGCCCCTTAAGCCTTGAACTTGTAATCGGAGTAAATGGCGGGTATAAGTGAGAAATATTAGAAGTGCCGTGCATTCCGTAGAGGTGGTGGTCTCGGTCAGTCAACATCCGGACAGTCCTACGCCGCGGATTGCATGAAAACCGAAAGAGCGGAGCACCCCCAATGAAAGGTCGCGGTCGAGGAGTTCAGAAGCCTCAAACCAGCCCCAAAGGAACTGGCGCCAAATCTGCCGTTCCGCTACGGCAGGATATCGCGGAGCGCGAGCGGGGTGAATCGGAACTCCGTCGGCTGAGCCGCGCCCTCCTGACCATGAGTCAGTGCAACCGGGCTGTGGTGCGCGCCCAGAGTGAGCAAGAGCTCCTTGAATCCGTGTGCAGGGGCATGGTGGAGGCGGGGGGATACCGTATGGCCTGGGTTGGGTATGCGGAACAAGATGCTGCCAAGCAGGTTCGTCCAGTTGCCCACGCGGGATTTGAAGAAGGTTACCTGAGCTCGGTGCAGATTACCTGGGGCGAGGATGCAAGTGGGTTCGGACCTCTCGGTCAAGCTATCCGCACGGGACTGCCGGTGATCAATCGGGCCACCCAATTGGCGGGCAACTATTCCCGCTGGCGGGAAGAAGCGCTGAAACGCGGTTACCAGTCATCCATCGCGCTTCCATTACGCACTGGCACACAGGCGTTTGGTGCACTCTCTCTGTATGCAGCGGAGCCCAACGCATTTGACGATGACGAAGTTAAGCTACTTTGCCAACTGGCCGAAGACCTCAGCTTCGGAATCGATACGCTCCGCACGCGGGCTGAACACCAGCAGGCAGAGGAGGAGCGGCAGGCAAGTGAAGTGAGGTTCCGGACACTTATGGAAGAGGCGCCTCTCGCCATTCGCATCAGCCGCAACGCGAAGACCCTCTTTGTCAACCGGTCGTACCGGCAAATGTACGGCATTGGGAACTCCGATAAGATCGTCGGAGAGTCCGCTCTTGAACAGTGGGCGCCCGAAAGCCGGGCGATGGTTGTGGAATTCGTGCGGCAACGCGCCTTGGGCCTCCCGGCCCCAGCGCAGTACGAAGGCATGGGACAACGTCAAGACGGCTCCCAGTTTCCCGTCCAGATTACAGTCGGCAGCGTGGACCTTCCCGATGGCCCGGCCAGCGTCGCCTTCCTGAAAGATTTAAGCGAGATCAAACGGAAGGAAGAGCAACTTCACCTGACCCAATTTTCATTGGAACACGCATCCGACCCCGTGTTCTGGGTGGACTCCCAAGGCCGGATCGTTTATGTGAACGAGGCTGCGTGCCGGTCTTTAGGCCGCTCCCAGGAGGAACTCCTCTCCTCGACTATTCCTGATATCGATCCGAACTTCTCTGCCGGATCCTGGAGAGCTGGATGGGAAGATTTCAAAGCAAGAACTTCGAATACATTTGAAAGCTGCCACCGAACTAAAGATGGCAGGGTATTCCCGGTGGAGATTACGAGTAACTATCTCCAATTCGGCGGTAACGAATATGCTTTCGCCTTTGCCCGTGACATCACCGAACGCAGACGGGCGGAAGAGGCGTTGCGGGAGAGTGAAGCGGCGTTTCGCGCGCTGGCGGAGGCGGTGCCGCAGTTGGTGTGGATGTGCACCCCCGATGGCTTAAACTTCTACTTTAACCAAAAATGGGTGGATTATACCGGACTAACGTTGGAAGAGAGCTATGGGAAAGGATGGAATACTCCCTTCCACCCCGATGACAAGCAGGCGGCTTGGGACGCTTGGAGTCATGCGACGGAAACCGGCAAAAGGTATCAGGTGGAGAGCCGCCTACGTGCGGCCGATGGCAGTTACCGTTGGTTTCTCATTCGGGGTGAGCCCCTCCGTGACACTGCGGGGCGCGTCGCCCAATGGTTCGGGACCTGCACTGACATCGACGAACTCAAGCAAGCGACAGAGGCCTTGCAACGGGAAAAGGCCTTCACCGAGGCCGTCATTGACAGCTTCCCGGATGTGTTCTTTGTTATCGAAGAAACGGGCAAGTTTCTTCACTGGGGCAGAAATCCAGAGAAAGTCCTTGGCTATACCAACGAGGAAACGATGGCCATGGAAAGCGCTGTTGACATCGTGGCGGTGGACGACCGACCGTTGGCCGCCCGCGCAATCGAGGAGGCGTTCGTCCAGGGAAGCACAACCGTTGAACTTCACCTCTTACACCAGGACAGCAGAGAGATCCCTTACATGGTGAGGGCAACGCGCGCCGTCATCGGCTCGCAAACCTACGTGGTGGGTTTGGGTCTCGACATCACCGACCGCAAAGCGGCAGAGGATGCGTTGAAGGAGAGCGAAGCGCGGTTCCGCACGACCTTCGAAACCGCCGGGATCGGCATCGCGTTGGTGGATTCGCAGGGGCGGCCCATGCAATCGAATCCGGCACTCGAAAAGATAGTGGGATACACCGCCGCCGAAATGAGCCGGATGGCCTTTACCGAATTTACCCATCCTGATGATCGGGAACTGGACTGGGCTCTCTATTTTGAGATGATGGAGGGAAAGCGCGACAAGTATGAGATTGAGAAGCGATATGTCAGAAGAGATGGCAAGCTTGTTTGGGGGCTTCTGACCGTTTCGCTTGTAAGGGATTTGCAAGGACAACCGCAATACGCGGTCGGCATGGTGCAAGACATCACTGCGCGGAAGCAGGCAGAGGAGGCCCTGCGCCAGAGTGAAACCGCGCTCAAAGAGGCCTTGATGGCCGCCCAGATGGGTGTATGGAACCTGACGATCGAGACCGGCACCAATTCCTGGGATGAAAACCTCTATCGCCTTGCGGGTCGAGATAACAACTTACCTGCGCCGAGCCTTCTGGAGCTCTCACAGATCTATACCCCAGCAAGTTGGATGCGGCTGAAGCCTGCTGTGGAGAATGCCCTCGCCACCGGAACTCCCTACGAACTCGACCTTGAAATGCTTCGTCCCGATGGCTCCAAAAGGTTTTGGATCAGTCGTGGAGCCGCGGTGCGCGACGCGAGTGGCCGCATCATTCGGCTCCGCGGCACGGTGCAGGACATCACCGAGCGCATGCAGGCAGAACAAAGGATGAGGTCGAGTGAGGAAAAATTTCGCAAGGCCTTCATGACCGGGGCTGATTCTTTTCATATCGCCAAGCTGGAGGACGGCGAAATCCTGGAGGTCAACGATGCTTCTGAGCAGGTTTTCGGCTATACCCGAGAGGAGATGATCGGAAAGACCGCCCTCGAACTCGCCCTTTATAGTGATCCCATAGACCGGCAGAGGATGGTTTCCGAAGTCAAGGCCCGCGGATATGTGAAGAATATGGAATTGCAGGGCAGGAAGAAGAACGGCGACTTGATTTACGCATTGCTTTCGGTAAGCAGGCTCCCCGGCGACGATGATCAGCTCATCCTTGGGGTCGCCAGGGACATCACCGAGAAAAAGCGGGCCGAGGAGGCGCTGGGGGAGAGAGAAACTCGCCTAAGAGAGGCCGAGAAATTAGCGCACCTGGGAAGCTCGACCTGGGATGTGGCCACCGATACCACGACGTGGTCGGACGAGCTTTACCGTATTGTCGGCAGGGACCCCCATTTGCCCCCGCCGAAACATGCGGAGCGCGCCGCCATCTATACTCCGGAAAGCTGGGAACGGCTGGAGATTGCAGTGCGGCAGGCACTGGCGAAAGGTACGCCTTACGATTTGGAATTGGAGGTCGTCCGCCCGGACGGAACAGTGCGCCAGGTTCATGCCCGGGGGGTCGCGGAGCGCGCCCCTGACGGCAGCATCGTCCGACTCCAGGGTACGCTACAGGATGTCACAGAGCGCCACCGATTGGAACAACAGTTCCGGCAGGCGCAGAAGATGGAAGCCGTGGGACGCCTGGCAGGAGGCGTGGCCCATGATTTCAATAATCTGCTCACCGTCATCAATGGGTATAGTGAATTGGCAATGGAAACCTTCGGCCCTGATCACCCCAAGCTGACATACATCTCGGAGATTAGAAAAGCCGGCGACCGTGCAGCCGCCCTGACCCGACAACTTCTGGCTTTCAGCCGGCAGCAGGTACTGGCTCCCCGGGTCTTGGATTTGAACGCTGTCATCGCCGACATGGAGAAGATGCTGCGCCGTCTGATTGGTGAAGATGTTGAATTGGCGGTGGTTCAAGGTATGACACTGGGGCAGGTGAAGGCCGATCCCGGGCAAATCGAGCAAATCATCATGAACCTTGCCGTCAATGCCCGCGATGCCATGCCACACGGAGGCAAGCTTGTAATCACGACCGTCAATACGGAGTTGGACAAGAACGACATCGATAAAATACCGTCGGTCGTCCGAGGTCATTATGTGATGTTGGCGGTCAGCGATACTGGCATCGGGATGGATGCGCAGACCCAGGCACACATCTTTGAACCGTTCTTTACCACCAAGGAGCAGGGGAAGGGCACCGGGCTGGGTTTGGCTACTGTCTATGGAATCGTCAAGCAAAGTGGTGGGTATATCTGGGTCTATAGCGTGCCGGGGCAAGGTACGACATTCAAGATATACCTTCCGCGGGTCGATGAACCCAACGAACCGTTTCGGCCCACGGAGGCAGATGCCCGTCCCCTCGGAGGCTCAGAAACCATACTGCTGGTTGAAGACGAAAAGGAAATCGGTGCGCTGGCAGTAAGAGTTCTGGAAGCGCGTGGGTATCAAGTTTTGGAGACCGCGAACCCCGAGGATGCCCTCCAATTGAGCTTGCGGCACAATGGCCCCATCCACCTGCTTCTGACCGACGTGGTAATGCCGGGAATGAGCGGCCGCAGGGTCGCCGAGCATCTCGGGCCACTCCGGCCGAATATGAAGGTGCTCTACATGTCGGGGTATACGGATGATTCAGTTTTCCGCAATGGAGTATTGGAGGTGGGAGCAGCCTTCATTCAGAAGCCTTTCACTCCGTCTTCTCTGGCGCGTAAGGTGCGCGAGGTTCTGGACGAGCAAAAACCGGCGTAACCAAGGTAAACCGCTTGCCTGAATCGGCACACGAGGATGGCGCATGCATAACGAGAGCAGGACAGACACCACACTCCCTGATTTCCAGACGCTTAAGTCGCTGACCAAAGTAACGAACCATGCTCTCAGAAAACAAGACGCTTTCGAGCCGATTCTTGCCACTCCTCGCCTAGGAATCCCCAGCTCTGCCATTCCTCTTTCACACCTCTTTCGCATTTGACCAACCCGTACACTTATTGTTATAGTCAAAGATTGCATCTTATACACAGGAAGTCGCTTAAGTAATGGCAGAACAAATCCATATTACATTTCCGGATGGAGCTTCACGGGAATTTCCGGCCGGCGTCACGGTGCTGGACGTTGCCAAGTCCATTGGTCCGCGCCTGGCTTCGGAAGCGCTGGCGGCGAAGATTGGCGACAAGCTGGTTGACCTTTCCACCAAGCTGGAAGCGGACGCCCCCATCCAATTCATCATGCCTTCGTCCCCGGAAGGATTGGAGATTTTCCGCCATTCCACCGCGCACCTGTTGGCCGCGGCGGTGACGGAACTTTTCCCTGACGCTCATCCCGGCATCGGTCCGCCCACGGAAAACGGCTTCTATTACGATTTCAACCGGGAAAAGCCGTTTACGGAAGAAGACCTGGCAAAGATTGAAGCCAAAATGCAGGAGTTGGTGAAGGCCAACCTGCCCAATGAGCGCGTCTATTTTCCCAAGGAAGAAGGCCTGAAGCTGTTTGAGCAGATGGGCGAGTTCCTGAAGTGCCAGTTGATTGAGGAGAAGGCCGACCCGGTTTTTTCCGCCTATCGAACGGGCAAGTTCCTGGACTTCTGCCGCGGGCCGCACATTCCCTCCATGGGCCGCGTCAAGGCGTTCAAACTTTTGAGTGTGGCGGGAGCGCACTGGAAGGGCGATGAGAAGTCGCACCCCATGCAGCGCATCTACGGCACCTCGTTCTTCAGCCAGAAGGACCTGGACGCATTTCTGAAACAGATCGAGGAAGCCAAGAAGCGCGACCACCGCCGTCTGGGCAAGGATCTGGACCTGTTCAGCATTCAGGACGATGCGGGACCGGGACTGATCTTCTGGCATCCNNGCATCCCAAGGGCGGCATCATCCGGCGTGAGATTGAGGACTGGCTGCGTAATGAGCTGACGGAGCGCGGCTACGACCTGGTTTTCACTCCGCACGCCATGCGCCTGAAATTGTGGGAAATCAGCGGCCACGCCAACTACTATCGCGAGAACATGTTTGGCACCATGGACGTGGAGGGCGACCAGTATCAGTTGAAGCCCATGAACTGCCCGGGCCACATTCTGATCTACAAGGCGCGCGCCCGCAGCTATCGCATACTGCCCATGCGCCTGGGGGAACTGGGCACGGTGTACCGCTTTGAGCGTTCGGGCGTGATGCACGGCCTGTTGCGCGTGCGCGGGTTTACCCAGGATGATGCGCATATCTTCTGCATGATGGAACAACTGGAATCTGAGGTTCAGGCGTGCGTGGAGTTTGCCCACACGGTGCTGAAGACCTTCGGTTTTGATGAGTACCAGGTGGAGCTTTCCACCAGCGATCCCGCCAACGCAGAGCACTATGCCGGGACCATGGATGAATGGGCACAGGCGGAAGCAGCGCTTACCAACACGCTCACGCGGATGAAAATTCCGTTCAAGACGATACCCGGCGAAGCGGCTTTTTACGGGCCCAAAATCGATATCAAGCTGGTGGACGCGATTGGCCGGCCGTGGCAACTCACCACCGTGCAGTTTGATTTCAACCTCCCGCGGCGCTTCGAATTGCAGTACGCCGGCGCGGATGGAAAATTGCATACTCCGGTGATGGTGCACCGCGCTCTGTTTGGATCCATCGAACGGTTCTTCGGCGTGCTGATTGAACACTACACGGGCGCATTCCCTGTGTGGCTGGCGCCTGTGCAAGCCGTGGTGCTGCCCATCAGTGACAAGCATGCGCCTTATGCCCGCGAGGTCCAGGAAGAACTTCACCGCGCCAAGGTTCGTGTTCAACTGGATGATCGCAATGAGAAGTTGAATTCGAGGATTCGCGACGCCCAACTGCAGAAGGTTCCCTTCATGCTGGTGGTGGGGGACCGCGAAGCGGAAAACCGCACCGTGGCCGTCCGCCGCAGAGATTCCGGCGATTCCGGTACCCGCCCCCTGGCTGAGTTTGTAACTTGGATTCGCGAGCTTATCGACACCCGGGCCACAAAATGGTAAGCTAATCGACAGCGTTTGACCGGGTGGTCGAAGTGTCTGAACGCAACTTGAAGTTTTTTGCAGCCCTGTGCGGGCTGGGAGGGAAGATTTATCGCCGACCGATTCGCTCGAATAAATGAAAGGATTCGCGCCAAGGAAATCCGGGTAATTGATGAAGAGGGGGGGCAACTTGGCATCATGACTCCCTTCGATGCGTTGAAAGCCGCTAAAAGTCAGGGCTTGGACCTTGTGGAGGTTGCCCCAACGGCCAATCCTCCCGTATGCCGCATCATCAATTACGGGAAGTACCTTTACCAGCTCAGCAAGAGGCAGCACGAGGCGCGCAAGAATCAGAAGTCCATTGGGCTGAAGGAAGTCAAGATGCGGCCCCGCACCTCGGTCCACGATTTTGAGACGAAGAGAAACAAGATTATCGATTTTCTCCAGGAAGGGGCCAAGGTTAAAGTCACGATTATGTTTCGTGGCCGTGAAATGGCCCATCGCGACCTGGGCTTTAAAATGATCGATCGCTTGATTGAGGAAGTGGGAGAGAACGGGCAGGTGGAAGCGCGGCCGCGGCTTGAAGGCCCAAACCTGACCGCCATTCTGGCGCCGAAGAAAGCAGCAGGAGGCAAGTCCGGGGGATCATCCTCGCGTCCTGCCGCCAGCCAGACTGGGGCACCCCAAGCTTCCCCCGTCAAACCCCCCGCGCCTGTGCCGGTAGTGGCCAAGCCCGCGGGATCGCAAGGATCTTCAGGAGGTTCGATTGGCTAAGCCGAAGAAAGTTAAACTGAAACTCAAGACCCACAAGGGCGCCGCCAAACGGTTCAAGATTACCGGCAGCGGAAAAGTTATGCGTCACCACTCTTTTGCTCGTCACATTCTGACGTCCAAAGCCAGCAAGCGCAAGCGCCGGCTGGGCAAGGCGGTGGAACTGGATCCCACCAACTTCGCGCAAGTTATCCGCATGCTTCCATACGGATTGTAGAAGCGAGGTTATAGGGAACAGGTTACAGGTGATAGGAAAAGCAATTCTTGCCTATAACCCATGACCTGTAACCTGTCACCTTTTCTTCCGGGTGCAGGAAGGCTACACCGAGGCCGGGTGCCTTCACTGCCCTAAATGCAGTGGCAAGTGGTTTGTTGCCAGCCACCAGCCGCTGCAAAATCAGGGCGAACGGTAGATGGTTCTTGCTGACCACTCACCACTAGCCACTGACCACTTTACTCAAAAAGGAGAAACCCATGCCTCGAGTTAAGCGCGGTACTGTGCGCCGCGCCAACCGCAAGAAGCTTTCCAAGATCACCAAAGGCTTTTTCCTCACTAAAAGCAAACTCTACCGCTCCATGAAGGAAGCGGCGGATAAGGCGGGACGTTACGCCTTCCGCGACCGGCGCCGCAAGAAGCGCGATTTTCGCCGGCTCTGGATTGTTCGTATCAGCGCCGCTGCCCGCAATAATGGCGTCACCTACAGCCAACTCATTCACGGGTTACACGCCCTTGCCATTGAAATCGACCGCAAGATGCTTGCGGAAATGGCTGTGAAGGATCAGTTGGCTTTCGCTGACCTGGTCACCCGGGTTAAGGCAACCATTACAGAGCCTCAGCGGGTCGTTGCCAGCTAGGGCCACTCGGACCCTCAATTATTTGCGGCTCATGCTGCGCCAATTCTCCTGTGGGGGCGAATCGCCTCTCGCAGCGAAATTTGCAGGGGCGGTTCGCGAACCGTCCTTGCTCAATCGCCTATGGCAATCGACGAAAAAGTCCAGAAGACGCTGCCCGAACTGGGTGTGACCGATGCAGCGGGCGTGGAAGCGCTCTTTGCGGAAGTGCGCGCGGTGATGGCGGCGGAACGGGCCGGCCTGGTTTCCCGCGGGGCTGCGTCGGAATCCGAGCGCGACAAGCTGTGCAAAGACCTTCGCGACCGCTGGCTGGCGCGCAAGAACGGCCTCCTGTCAGGCGTCGATGAAAACTGGCTGAAGAAATCTCCCAAGGAATTGAAGCCCTCTGTGGGCAAGCAATTCAACGGCCTGCGGCAGGAGTCTGCTGCGCTGGAGATTGCGGCACTTGCGAAAGATGTCCCCGTGAGGGCGCAGTCTTCAGGCGATGGGGTAGCTTCGGGGAACGAATCCACTTCGACTGCCGTCAGCCACATCACCCGCGAAGTTCCGCGCGACCTCACGCTTCCCGGCAACCGGCAGTCCCTTGGCTCGATTCACCCCGTCATGCAGATGCAGCGCGAGATTGAAGAGATCTTTCTCAATCTCGGTTTCCGCATTGAGAGCGGGCCGGAAATTGAATCCACCTACTACAACTTTGACGCGCTCAACATTCCGGAGAGCCACCCTTCCCGCGACGACTGGGACACGCTCTATATCGACGCGAAGACTGTACTGCGCACGCACACTTCGCCCGTGCAGATCCGCTCCATGGAGAAGTATGGCGCGCCGCTGCATATCATCATTCCGGGCAAGTGCTATCGGCATGACAGTCCTGACGCCAGCCATTCGCCCATGTTCCATCAAATCGAAGGCCTGGCCATCGACAGCGATATCACCTTCGCGGATTTGAAGGGAACGCTCGATTTCTTTGCCAAAAAGCTCTTCGGCGAGAAAATCCGCACGCGCTTTCAGCCCAGCTTTTTTCCCTTCACGGAGCCCAGCGGCGAAGTTTCCATCAGTTGTATTTTCTGCGGCGGCGAGGGTTGCCGCGTGTGCAAAGAGAGCGGCTGGATTGAAGTGATGGGCTGCGGCATGGTCCATCCCCAGGTGCTACGCAATGGCGGCATCGATCCGGAAAAGTATTCGGGCTGGGCATTCGGCCTGGGCATCGACCGCTTCGCCATGATGAAGTACGACATTAATGACATTCAGCTCTTCTTTCAGAGCGATGTAAGATTCTTAAGGCAGTTCTGATCTGAGTAGGGGCGGTTCGCGGACCGCCCCTACCACTCCTCAGCAATATGAAGATTTCCGTCAATTGGCTTAAAGAATTCGTCGAGATTGCCCGCACGCCCCTCGAGCTGAAGTCCGACCTCACCATGATCGGCTTGAACACGGAGTCGGTGGCGCAGGTGGGCGACGATTGGGTGCTCGACGTCGAGGTGACCACCAACCGCCCCGACTGCCTTAATCATTACGGTGTGGCGCGGGAACTCGCCACGCTCTATCGGCAGCCACTTAAGAAAATAGAAGTCGCGGTGAAGGAGTCGGGCAGGCCGGCGAATGAAGTGGCCTCCATCGAGATTTCCGACCCCGATCTTTGCGCGCGATACTGCGGCCGCGTGGTGCAGAACGTGAAGGTGGGACCATCGCCCGACTGGCTGGTGAAGCGGCTGGAAGCGGTTGGGCAGCGGTCCATCAATAACGTCGCCGACGCCACCAACTATGTGCTGATGGAGTTGGGGCACCCGCTGCATGCTTTCGACCTTGCGCGCCTGAACCAACAGAAGATCATCGTGCGCCGCGCCAAGCCGGGCGAACCTCTGCGAACTCTCGATGGGACTGACCACAGGCTGACGCGCGACAATCTGGTGATCGCCGACGGCACGCACCCCGTGGCCCTTGCTGGAGTGATGGGCGGGCAGGAATCTGAAATTTCCGCGAGCACCCACGACGTCCTGCTGGAGAGCGCGTGGTTTGAGCCCGTATCGATCCGCCGCACCTCGAAATCGCAAGGATTCCACACCGAGGCTTCGCACCGATTCGAACGCGGTGCTGACATTCAAATGGCGCCACTCGCACTCGACCGCACCGCCGCTTTGATTCAGGAAATCGCAGGCGGAGAAATCCTCGCGGGAATGATTGACGTTTACCCGCAGCCACCGCATCGCCCGGATTTGCAGCTTGCGCAGAGTGAAATTACCCGCATCCTCGGCGCGGAAATTCCCGCGGAAGAGATTGAACGCATTCTGCGCGGCCTGGGGTTCCAGGTTCAGGCGTTGGGCGGCGAAACCTGGCAAGTCACCGTGCCATCGTTCCGCGTTGATGTTTCCCGGGAAGTGGATCTGGTGGAGGAAGTGGCGCGCCACGTGGGTTATGACCGGTTGCCCTCTCGCGTGCGGCCCGCGCCTCCTCGGGTCGAACGGGATACAACTCGCGACAAGGTGATCACCTCGTCATCACTGCTGGTGAGTTTGGGATTCCACGAAATCATCACCACCTCCATGGTCGATCCGGCGGAGGGCGGGCGTTTTTCCACTTCCACCCCGGTGATTTTGGCCAACCCGCTGAGCCAGGATGCTTCTGCCATGCGCTCATCCGCGGTCCCCAGCATGCTGCGGGCGATCCGCTGGAACCTCGACCGCGACACCAACGATGCAAAGCTCTTCGAGTTGGGGAAAACCTACAGCATGGTCGCGAACAGTGTTCCGGAAGAACATCGCGTGCTGACACTTGGCGCCACGGGACATCGCCGAGCGGCTTCCGTGTACGACAGTGAAGCGCCGCTCGACTTCTTCGATTTGAAGGGTACCCTGGAGGCGATCCTGGGGCTGCTCGATATCCCCGCACTGGCATTTGAACCGTCCGGCCCCCCATATTTCCAGGTGGGGAAGAGCGGGCGCTTGCTTTCCCAGGGTGTCGAGCTGGCGGTCTTGGGTATGATCCATCAGGATCTGGCGCGTGACTACAAACTGCGCCAGGCGGTTTGGGCGGCGGAGATTAATTTTGAGCGACTCCTGGGCTTCCCTCTTCGCACCAGGAGGTTTCAGCCCATCTCCAAGTTTCCCGCGGTGGAAAGAGACTTTTCTCTGGTGGTGCCCGACGACCTACCGTATGCCCGCCTCTCTTCCGCCATCGCCGGACTGGCCCTCGATGAGGTTCGCGGCTTCCATCCGGTTGACCGTTTCCGTGGCGGCAGCATTCCCCCAGGGCACTACAGCCTATTGCTGCGGGTTACCTTCGGAAGCCAGACTCACACCCTGACCGGCGACGAAATTGATGGACTGAGCCAACGCCTGCTCATCGCGCTGCAAGGGTTGGAAGTAAAGCTGCGAGGGTAGGAAAAAGCAGTGACGAGTGCCAAGTGACATGTGACAAGCAAGGGATAAACAAGCCTGACTCCGGTTGCTCGTCACTTGTCACTCGTCACTTTTCACTTGCCACTTGTCAGTAAAATACAGAGGAGCACATGACGGATACCAACAATCAGTTCGAACGGCTGGAAGAAAAAATGTTGAAGGCGATTGAACTTTTCAAGCGGACGCAGGCCGAGAAGCGTGCTCTGGAACAAGAGAACGAAAAGCTTAAGGCGGAAATCAAGGAACACGCCCAGGGCAACACCGCGCTTGACCGGGAACTGATTGCCTTGCGCAAGGAGCGCGAGGATGTTCGCTCGCGCGTGGAAAAATTGCTGGAGCGGATTGACTTGTTGACAACATCGGACACCGGGGCATAATCAGCAGAAGCTAGAAGCTAGAAGTTAGCAGTGGGAATTGAGAAGCCGCGGTACAGGGAACTAGGAATTCTGAGCTTGGGTTAACAAGTCAATGAGCTATTTGGGCAAATGCACAGCCCTTTATTTGGGGTGACCCTTTTATCGCGCCACGGTTCTGAGAAAAGACTGCTGGAGGCTAAATTCTATCTACTAACTTCTAGCTTCTAGATTCCTCCAAGGGAGGTTTTCACCACCATGTCAAAGGATCCCCAGAGCATCCGCGTGGTCATCTATGACCAGGAATATTTCATGCGGGGCGACCTGAACGAGGAATACATCCAGAAGCTTGCCCTCTATCTGGACACCAAGATGCGCTCCATTGCTGAGCGTACTCGAACTGTGGATACCGTACGCGTGGCCATGCTCGCGGCGCTGAATGTGGCGGATGAGTATCATCAGATGAAAGCCAAATACGAAAAGGCCACCCAGGACATCGACCAGAAAGTCGGTGAGTACACGGAAGCGCTGGATCAAATTTTGAAAGACGCGGTCTAGATTACAGGGGACAGGGAACAGGTTTTAGGGGGGAAGGGTGAAGGTCAAAGGGTAAAGGAAAAGGGGCTGAAGTAAGGGTCTTCTACCCCATTTGGTTTCGTGGTTTAAGTTTAGCCTTTACCCTTTATCCTCTGACCTTTGCTCACCGTTTCCAGTACCGAGTCGTAAGCACCTGTAACCTGTTCCCTATTACCTGTAACCTCTCTTTATGCGAATCCTCTTCATCGGCGACATCTTGGGCCACCCGGGCAGGCGTATCGTTAAAGAAACCCTACCCCTTTTACGGGAAGAGTTTCAGCCCGACCTCGTATTGGCCAACGGGGAGAATTCCGCCGCGGGTTTTGGAATTACACCATCGCTCGTGGAAGAACTTCTCGACCTGGATATTGCCGTGCTGACTTCCGGCAATCATATTTGGGACAAGAAGGAGATCTATCCTTATTTCCGCGACCAGGTGAATGGCCGTTTGTTGCGGCCCGCGAATTATCCCGGAGACTCGCCGGGCCGCGGCCTTTATGTGGGCAAAACGCCCGCAGGCGTTGGTTATGCCGTCATGAACCTGCAAGGCCGCATCTTCATGCCTCCGCTCGATTGTCCTTTTCGCAAGGCGGATGAACTTCTCGCCACCATCCCTGATGACGTGAAGATCCGCATCGTCGATTTTCATGCCGAAGCGACTTCGGAAAAGCAGGCGATGGGTTGGTACCTGGATGGGCGCGTCACCGCCGTGGTGGGAACGCATACCCACGTTCCCACAGCGGATGAAACCATACTTCCCCAGGGCACCGCCTACCAGACCGACCTTGGCATGACTGGACCTTATGAATCAGTGATTGGCATGGACCGGCAGTCTGTGGTGCAGAAGTTTCTGGATCAATTACCCACGCGGTTTGAAGTGGCCAAGGGCGATGTTCGCCTCTGCGGCGTGCTTCTGGAAGCCGACCCTGAAACCGGCCGCGCGATTTCCATACAAAGAATCATGCGGAAACAAACTTCCTAACACACCCCTTGAAGTGCGGTCGCGGCAGCTACCGCTTTTCATCAATCGTCATGCTCCCGACCGCCACCATCAAACAACGCGCCCTTGAATTGGGTTTCGACCTTGTGGGAATTGCACCGCCCTCGGCCGTCAAGGACCTGGAGTTCCTCCCGCAATGGATTAAAAAGGGATATGGCGGGGAGATGCGTTACCTTTCGAATCCCCAGCGTGAAGACCCGCGGCTGGTGCTACCCTCGATAAAATCCATCATCTGTGTGGGCCTGATCTACAACACGTCCTATCCTTACTCAACCGAGATTACAGAGATTGCCCGATGTGAAAAGGATGGGCCTTCTGGCGTTAAGTCAGAGGGCGATGCGCCACCGCGAGGGTGGATTTCCCGGTACGCCTGGGGGAAGGACTACCACAAAGTCATGCGCAAGAAGTTGGAACATCTGCGCACGACGCTGGAGCAATCGTCTGAAGGTGTTGAAACACGAGTTTACGTGGACACCGGGCCCATCATGGAACGCGCCTTTGCCCGCCTCTCCGGAATTGGTTGGATGGGCAAGAACACCTGCCTCATCAATGAGCAGAAGGGGTCATGGTTTTTTCTGGGAGTGATTCTTACCAACCTGGAATTGGATTGGGATGTTCCCGCGCCCGACCGTTGCGGTTCCTGCACTTGCTGCCTGGAAGCATGCCCAACGGGAGCGTTGAGGGAGCCCTACGTGATGGATGCGTCGCGCTGCATCTCCTATCTGAACATTGAGCTTCGAAGCGTGATTCCAGCGGAATTCAGGACGGCGATTGGCCGCAATGTTTTTGGATGCGACATCTGCCAGGATGTTTGTCCTTGGAACAGTCGTCCCTTGTCCTTGGTGAGTGGTCCGTTGCCTATCGATGCCTTTCGAGAGGACGGATTTAGCGCCGGATCCGCTGCGAGGCGTGCGGCAACGGCAAGTGTTCCCGAGTTTCAGCCCTTGGAGGTTGAAATCAAATCAGGCGGCCTGATTTCAGAATCAACGGATGAAACCAAGCCTGCCGCTCAGTCCCTACCCCCCAAGTCCTTCTCACTTTTCAATCCCACTCTGGAAGATTTGGCGTCGATGGCGGAAGAGGACTTTAGGCGAGTCTTTGCGCATTCGCCCATCAAGCGTACGAAGTACAGAGGCTGGCTCCGCAATCTGTGCGTGGCGATGGGGAATTCCGGTGACCCCCAATTCGTCCCGTGGCTTGAATCCGCCGCGGCCAATTCCGACCCCATCGTGGCCGAACACGCCACCTGGGCATTGCGCCAACTGCTAAGTGGCGGCTAAGCCCAAATCGTAGTGCTCCGCAGAAATTGAGACGGCCCGTTTTTTCGCAGCAATCTTCATATCAATAGCCTTAAATCTATTGAAATAGTAAGATAAATAGCTTATGATCTATGGATAGATTTATAAAAAATAGGCCATCACCTATGAAAAAAGCCCGGCTTGCCGCCCAATCACGCTCGCACCTTGACGAACGCTTCAAGAATCTGGAGCCGGTTTCGCGCTATGCCTCACCCGCACGGGGATGGATCAAAGCCGTGCGTGAGGCGCTCGGGATGACAACGGCGCAACTGGCGAAGAGGCTGGCTATCAAGCAGCCTTCTGTGGTCGCCCTTGAGCAATCCGAGGCAAAGGGGGCCATTGAGCTGGCAACCTTGCGGCGGGTGGCGGCGGCGCTCGACTGCACCGTAATTTACGCGCTTGTGCCCAACAAACCGCTGGAGGCTATCGTCCGCGACAGGGCGCGCACTTTCGCGCGCCGGCGCCGGGGACCGGTCGAGCATTCGATGTTGCTGGAAGACCAGAAGGTAAAAGACAAAGACGCCGAGGCACGGCTCGATGAAATCGTGCGCGACATCAACCCTCGTCTGTTCTGGGACTAGCCCCTTGCGCGACCTGTTCGAGCAGCCGGAAAACACGACACCGCTGACACCGGAGGAAATGTGTGAGCTGATTCCCGCGCATATCGCCTACCGGAGCGAGTTGAATGAAGCCGAGCAGGAGAATATTGCGCGTGCGCAAGACTGGGCACTCGCCCGTCGCCGCGATCTGCTCAGCGAGAAATTCGTCAAGGACCTGCATCGGCGAATGTTCGGCGATGTATGGCGCTGGGCCGGGAAGTTCAGGACGAGCGAAGGCAATCTTGGAATTGCCTACTATGAGATTCCCGCCGCGCTGCGACAGTTGCTCGGTGACACCCGGGCGTGGATCGAATACAAGGCCTTTCCACCCGATGAAATCGCGGTGCGATTTCATCATCGGCTCGTGCAAATTCATGCCTTCCCAAATGGCAACGGACGGCACTCCCGCCTCATGGCGGATCTTCTTGTGATAAGTATCGGGCGAGAGCGGTTTTCATGGGGAAGTGTCAATTTGCAGGACGCCGGTGCCGTGCGTCAGCACTACATCGCGGCGCTGCACGCCGCCGATGACCATGACATCGGTCTGCTTCTGGCGTTCTCGCGCTCATAGGTTCCTTCGCGGCGCTCTCCGTCCTTCTTGACCTCAGCGCTTCCTATTGCCAAGCGGCAGAGATGACCACTCAGCACGTAGCGCAAGGCTCGCTCTCCAGCCTTGCGGCTTTTCAGCGAGACAAACCGGTAAGCTTCCCGCAAATTGAAAGAACCCGGTGCTGGCGTCGCTGAAACCGTAACAAGTGACGTGTGTACCGACGGGAAGAACCGCAGGGCCGGAGTGCGGGCCCTACACTACTTCCACAGGGCAGGCCCAAGTCCTACTATCTACCACGGGTTATTCGAACTTCCTACGATTGGATGGGCTCAGGCTTTGCGTATCGCGGCAGGACCAGCATCAAGCCACCCGCTAGGGCCATGACGGCGGCCAGCAGCGTGAGTAAAGAGGTGTACGATCCAGTGGAGTCAAACGCCCGGCCCAGAATCACGGGGCCAATGGCCCCGGCGATGGCATAGAACGTCCAGGTGATGCCGTAGAGAGTGGAGAAGGCGCGCATCCCGTAGTACCGCGTCAAGAGGTAGGGAGTGATGTCCGCCTCGCCGCCGGCTCCCACTCCGATCAACGCCGCTGCCACGCAGCCTGCAACCAGCGTTTCGGCCCGGGCCAACAGAAGAATCCCTGCCGCGGTGATCAGAAAGACCACGAAGGCAACGCGCCCTCCGAAGAGCCGGTCCAGCACCCAGCCCACCACAACGCGGCCCAGCAGGCTTGAGCCACCCAGCAGGGAAGCGCTCAGAGCAGCACCACCGGGACTGATGCCGCGGTCGGTGAGAAGGGCCACCAGGTGGGTGACGGTTCCGTTCATGGCCACGGAATTCACCACCAGGACGGCTACGATGATCCAGAACGGGAATGAGCGCAGGCCCTGCTGCCATGTGGGGCCGGCGAGGTGAGTCGATGCCGAATCGTGATGGACGGGCGCGCGCTCATGAATAAATCGCCATGTCATGGGCAATCCCAACACCAGCGCCAGGCCGCCGAGGGATAGATACGCGGCGCGCCAACCCGCATGGCCAATGATGGTCTGGGCGGCGAAGGGAAGAATCATGGAGCCGAGTCCCGCTCCGGCCATCACCATGGCGAGGGCCAATCCTAGACGATAGTGAAACCAACTGGAGATGGCGCGGGAGAAGGCAAGGTGTGCGGCCCCATTGCCCACCAGTCCCAGCAGGATGCAGATGGCATAGAACTGCCACAGATGCGGGTGCAGCAAAGCGAGGGAGGCGATGGCGGAACCGTAGATCGCAAGGCAGGGAAGGATGATCCTGCGCGGGCCATAGCGATCCAGCAATTGGCCGAGAAGAGGAGAGGCAAAGGCCATCGATAGAGCAGCGAAGCCGAAGCCGCGCGATATAGCCTCGCGGCCCCAGCCGAATTCCGCTCCCAGCGGTTTCATGAAAACGCTGAAGGTGTAAACAAACAGCGACCCGAAGCCCACCATGACGCCGAGGCATGATGCCAGCACCACCCGCCAGCCGTAATAGCCGCGATCAAACTCGGTCAACGCCGCCGGGGGCGCATCATTTAGGGTTATACCCATGTTTTGCGGTTCTTTTTCCAAACTCTCGATGTGCCTCATCAGACATGGCATGCACGCCCGTGGCGTCAATCCAACGATTGTAGAAGTTGAACAGTGCGCAGACGGAAATGGCGTAATAGATGGCCTCGTCCGTCCAGCCAACTGCGTATAAGGGTTTCATATCGTCGGCGGTGATTTCCCACGCGCGACGGTTCACTTTGGTGACAAACCGGAGAAGAACTTTTTCCTTTTCCGCAAGGGCGGAACTTTCCAGATCGTCAATCGCTTCACGTACTAGCTCTTCGCTGCCCAGCAATTCCGCCGCAACTGCGGCGTGATACTTCATTCAAAAAGGGCAGTGGTTGCCGGCGGAAGTGAAAGCGGCGATCAGCTCGCGCAAGCCGGGGGTTAGCGGGCACTCGCCGCGCATGATCTCCTGCGTAAACGCTCCCAGATGGTCTGTCGCCTGCGGACGGAAGGCGAACAGGTGCCAGATCTGCGGATACTCCTTGCCGGAGTTTCGCATCAGGGAGATCATGTCGCCACGCCCGCCAGGCTGAGAATCATTCTCAACCTCGGGAAGAAACATGGGGGGCATTTTGGGGTTTTGGGGGTCCATGAGTATGCCTCGGAGATGTTGTCAGTCATGAGTTGTCAGTTGCCGGGTCCACACCCATCGCCAAACATGGGTCCCAAGCCCGCGAAGCGGGCATCAATCGCCCCATTCCATCCTATAGAAATCGGCCATGACCCGGAGCGTTACACTTTTGCCTTTTAACCTTTGACTTACTTTTGCGCCGTTACGGCGTCTTCCCATACCCCTCGCGGGCCGTTTTGGCGCCGCGCATACGGTACATTTCAGGATCATCGGGCTGCCAGGTTGCAAGTCCATCCACATAGCGGTTGGCCATGCAAAAGACGGCGGCGATTAACACCGTATCGTGAATCTCTCGATCCGTTGCCCCTTCCTGCCGCGCGCGCTCAACATCCGCCGGCAGCACATTCTTGCCACCCTGCTGCACTCTCCCGGCAATGGCCAGCAGCGCTTTGAGTTTGCTGGAAATCGACGCCCCCTGGTAGTTCTGCTTCACATCCATCACCAGCTTCTCGTCGCCGTCCAGATGGTACGCGGCAACTGCGCCGTGGATATTCTGGCAGAAGAAGCAGTCGTTCTGGGAAGAAACGTAAGTGGCAATCAGTTCACGCTCGCCGGGCGTGAGAGTGTTCGGACCGCGCAGCAGGATCTCCACCAGTTCGTTAATCGGTTTCGCGGTCTCGGGGCGAAACGCCATGGGGCCGCGAATTCCCGGCAAGCCTTCCGGCAAAGGAATGTAGGGCATGGACCTCTCCATTGATTATTTCGTTGCCGATTGCGCGCGAGCGGGAGGCGCGTCCTCTTTGATGTAACCCACGTCGGCCATCATGGCGCCCATTTGGCGGTAGGCGTCCGCGTCGTGGGGCGCCCACGTTGCCAGCCCATCTACATACCGGTTGTACATGCAGAAGGCCGCGGCAATCAAAACGGTGTCGTGAATTTCCCGGTCGGTTGCGCCTTCCTGCCGCGCCCGCTCCACGTCCGCAGGCAAAACGTTCTTGCCACCCGCCTGAACCTTGCCGGCGATGGCCAGCAGCGCCTTGAGCTTGGGGGTAATGGGAGCCACCTCAAAGTTCTGCTTCACGTCCACAATCAGTTGCTCGTTTCCACCCAGATGATGCGCGGCCGCCGCGCCATGACTGGTCTGGCAAAAATAGCAATCGTTCCGTGAAGAGACATAAGTGGCGATCAACTCGCGCTCGCCGGAAGTCAACGTGTTTGGCCCGCGAAGCAGGACCTCGGCTAGGGCACGCATGGGCTTTGCCGTATCCGGGCGAAAAGCGAACAGGCTGACAATTCCGTGCAATTCTTCCGAAAGTTTGATGTGCGGCATAGGTGAGTACTCCTAGATGGCCAAAATGTCTACTTCATAGTGAGGGGAAAGTACGGCCATTATCGATTATTTGTTGGAATTTGTTAGCTATCCACAATGCCGGGCAATCCCTCAGGATGCTTAATGTGTGCCATATAAATTTTCCCCGGAACCTGACGCAACTGGTCAACCTGCGTTCCCGCTGGCGGCCTCTTGAATAGCGGTAAGGACGCTGCCGTATCCATCTTGGGCAACCTTGGCCGCACGAGCGCGGTAGGTGCTGAGATCCTGCGGCGCCCACGTGGCGAGTCCATCAACGTAGCGATTAAACATGCAGAAGGACGCGGCGATGAGCACGGTGTCATGAATCTCCAGGTCGGTCGCTCCCTCAGTACGTGCGCGCTCGACATCGGCCGAGGTGACGTTCTTGCCCCCGCGTTGAACCTTTTCGGCAATGGCCAGTAGGGCTTTCAACTTAGGCGAAACTGCTGCGCCTTCAAAATTGTGCAGGACATCGGCCACGAGAGATTCACTCCCGCGTAGGTGACAGGCGGCGATGGCGGCGTGGCTGGCCTGACAATAGAAACAGTCGTTCAGGGACGAAACATAAGCGCCAATCAATTCGCGCTCTCCCGCAGTGAGGCTGTGAGGTGCGTGCAGCAGAACCTCTGCCAGTTCACTCAGCGGTTTGGCCGTCTCGGGACGAAAAGCCATGGGTCCGCGAATGCCGGGTAGCCCTTCTGGAAGTTTGATATGAGCCATGGATCACCCCTGCATAAAGATACTCTGGAATCGATTTTGCAAAAAAACACATGGCGCGAGAGGCCAAGGCCAGCCGCGCCATGCGGGTTCGTGGAAGTTAGAACAAAAGCTTGAGGGCAAATTGAATCTGCCGGGGTGCGGCAGCGGACTGAACTTGCCCAAACGTTGGCGAGCTGATGTCGTCATTCGGCACGCCAAAATTCGCGTGGTTTAGAAGGTTGAAGAATTCCCCGCGGAATTGCAGCGTGGTGGACTCCGCCAGGCGAAAATTCTTGAAGAGGGCGAAATCCCACTGCGTAAGGCCGGCGCCTTGGACAATGTTACGGCCGGCATTGCCGAAGGTTCCAAGTTGAGTGACCTGCTGGAATGCACCAGTGTTGAACCACTGGCCGGCGGTTTTGGGGCCGTTGTTGGGGTTGCCGATCAAATTCGGCCGATCGCCCACAAACCCCGAGATTTCGGGAGATTGTCCCTGGAGGGATGGGTCACTGGAGTCATAGACGGTGAAGGGAGTCCCCGTCGCGGTGGAAAAGATCCCATTCAATTGCCAATTGCCGAGTGCGCGTTGATACCAATTGTGCGACTCCTGCCAGAAGGGCAGCGCCCAAAGATAACTGAACACAAACCGCTGGCGCGCATCGAAGATCGAGCGGCCGTATTCTGCCTCGAGATTGTTAGGATTCTGGGCAAGATCGTTCTCGCCTGCGGCAAGATTCGGCGCCGAGCCGGAGATGTTCAGACTCGAAACATCGTCCAACGATTTGGAATAGGTATAGGAGACAAGGAACGATACTCCGTAACCCAACCGCTTCCGCACACTCGCTTGCAGTGCGTTGTAATTGGAATTGGTGACACCTGAAATCAAGCCAATCGACCCATAGTCGCAAACGGCAGGGTTATTAGGATCGCAATTCGAGTATGGACGATAGGGGTTGGTGGTTTGCTGTTCGCCGCTAATGCAATTGGCCTCCTGAGCGCCGGAAAGAGTGGAGCAGAGCGTGGGAGGATTACTCTCGATGAAGCGCGGGAGCTTGGTGCCCTTGGTACCTACATACCCAACTTGCAGCAGCCAACCCTGTCCAAAGGTGTGCTCAATGGTGAAGTTCCAATCCTGGGCATAGGGAATTCTCAGGTGCGGATCAAGTGTGAGCAGGGTGAGCGATTGTGGCCCATCGGCAAAATTGGGCGCAAACGGATTGGATCCGGGCGGAAGCGGATTGGCAAAATCAGAGGGTTGCGGAATCTGGATTGTTTTAAACCAGGGAGCGGCACTTTCCGGCGCCTGGAGTGGACCGCCTTCGCCGTTGTAGAAGGGATCATAGAAAATGCCGTAAGCGCTGCGGATGGTCCAGCGGCCGCTGCCGGTTGGATCCCAAGCAAAACCTACGCGCGGGGCAAAAGCTCGATAATCGCGGGGAATCAAGCCGTGACCCACACCGGCGTCACCAGGAAACAGCAGCCCCTTTGGAGCCGAGGGGATCACTGTAGATTGCCGGTTTGGAATGAACAGCTCATTCTCATTGTGAATCTCGGTGTAAGGTTGCGGAAGTTCGTAGCGCAACCCCACATTCAGCGTCAATCGGGAAGTAGCCTTGAAACTATCCTGGGCATAAAGGTTGAAATTGTTGGCGCGCATTCCCCGTGGAAGCTCGCCGCCGCCTTGTAGGAAAACCACCGGCTGCGCAATCAAGAAGTCGGCGAAGGCGTTATTGATAATGGGGTACGATTGGAAAACGAAAAACCCATTGGAAGCGATGCCCAGAAGCGTATTTAACTGGTCGCGCTGATACTCGCCGCCAAACTTGATTTCGTGTTTCCCGTGAACCCAAGCCACAGAATCCGTCAGGGAAAAGGTGTTCTGATAGTCGTTGGCCGGTCCCGTGATGGGATTGCCAATCGACGCGAAGCCTCCAACCTCAATGAAAGGAGGTCCCAATTGACTTTGTAACGTGGGAGAGTATTGGAATCCCAGGGAGGAAGCGGTGGTGTGGTTCAAAGCCTCGCCGGAAAGAAATTTGTTCCTCAGGAAAGAGAAACGGGCAACGTTGACGATCGTTCCTGAGAACGAGTGGGTTTCCTCCAAAGAGGCATTTTGGGCGCGAAAATCCTCCCCTACGGGAAATCCGGGCACATTGGCTCCGGCAATGGAAAGCGGATCTAGCTGCGAACCATTGGTGAAGAGATAATGGAAGGAAAGCGTGTCGCGTGAAGAGATGTAATGATCCAGCCGCAATCCGAATTGGTCTGAGGGGTTCTGCCCCACTTGTGTTGCAACGAACGCATTTGGACCATAGTTGGGTGCGTTGGGAGCAGGATAGAAAGCGAGAAGATTCTTGGAAATTGCACTGATCGATGATGGATCAAGCTGGTTGAACGGTATCGGTTGCGGCGGTGTATCGTGTACGTTCACCAATTGCGTTCCGTTGGGGTCGGCGCAATACCCAACCACTGGGACATAGCTAGAGCACAGCGCTCCAAAGTTTCCCTGCTTCTCATCGGCGGTGGGAACCGTGGTCAACTGGGTCTCACCCGCCCGGTTGCGGAAGCCTTCGTAGTAACCAAAGAGAAAGGTCTTGTCGCGCCGGATGGGGCCGCCGAGAGTGCCACCAAACTGATTCTGCTTCAGCGGCTCGACATTCGTGGAAAAGAAGTTGCGGGCATCCACGGCATCATTCCGCAGGAATTCGTATACGTCGCCGTGTAGGCGGTTCGACCCCGAACGCATCACGATGTTGGTATTGGACCCGGCGTTATGGCCGAACTCGGCGGAGGCCGTATTGGTCAAGATGCGGAACTCAGAGATGGAGTCGGGCGGGGGCTTCAGCACGAATCCGGCGTTGATGGAATTGTAATTCTCAACGCCGTCGACGAGGAACTCATTGGACTCCGGCCGCATGCCATTTACCGAATAAGATTGGCCCTCCCGCGCGGAGCCACCAGCCAGTTGCAAGCCTTGGGTAAGAGGCGCAGTTCCTGGAAGTAAAAGGCCAAGCTGCGAGAAATTTCGACCATTCAAAGGGAGATCAACAGTCTCGCTATCGTTGATCGTCTCACCCAGGTCGTTGGTGGTGGCCACGAGCCCAGCATCCGCTTTGACCTGCACCGTTTGCTGAGCCAGTCCGACCTCAAGATGCACAGGTACCTGCGCGACCTGATTAACACTCAGGCCGATGCCTTCCTGCACATAATTGCGAAAACCCTTCGCCGTCACCTCGAGCCGATAGTGCCCAATCGGCAATAGCACGAGCAGGTAATCGCCATTTGCATCACTCTCGGCTGAGCGGGTGAATCCAGTTTCACTCTGAATGGCCGTGACTCTGGCCGATGGCACGCGTGCGCCACTGGAGTCCAGAACAGTCCCGCGAAGACTCGCTGTTGTTTCCTGCGCACTCAGCGCCGCGCTAAACAACAGAATTACCATCGCGCTGACACCAATGCGCATCCACTTCTTCACCATACAACCTTCCTCCTCTGTGGATCGGAATTCCCTGTGGTTAGAGTGACCTGAGTACCGACGCGAGTTACCGCTTAATCAGAATTGCCAGTTTTGCTGATGTCGTATGCCCTTGCCGACGCTCCCAGTATTGGCGCGGTCACGGGAACCGTCAATAATCGGAATTGAGGCTATCCACTGATTAAATCAATTATTCTTTGGGCAAAATTGCCAGAAGGGAGACGGCTCCATTGCGCGAGGAGAGGGGCCGTCACGTGCAGGGATATTCTCCTAATTGCCAGAAAATGCGCGGGTTGAGGGGCCATGTTGGCAATCAAACATAATGCAGGGATGGGGCTGGCGGGATCATGTTCTCAGGCAGCATGTTGAGGAAGAAGAAAGTGCCCGGGCATGCAAGGGGGGGGCGTTTCCCTTGCATGCCCGGCGGAATCATTGCGCCCAATTATCTGATTACTAATGGCTCTTGTGCTCCTCTTTGGGTGCGGGTGGATTTTTCTTGGGACCTGCCGGCTTCGGCGGGGGAGCGGTCGCCGCGGGCTTTGAGGGCGGACCATTGTTTACGTTGGCAGGTTGGTAAGAGTGTTGAGTATATGGTTGATTATTCTCCGGATGTGGCGCATTGGGATTGGAAGTTGGGGCCGGAGAATTCCGCGTAAACACGTGCGGAGGTGGCGAGTTGGGTGGCCCACCGGGACGGGGCGCCACACGATATGCCGGCCTCGTGGTTTCAAATCCTGACGGACCCGGCTGGCTTGGGGTCATTACACTCGTCGGTCGGACCGGAGGCGGAGGCACCGCTCCCGCTCCAAGAACCGCATGGCTTGTAGGGGCCACGTCCAAGGGCGTAACGGGTTGGGAGCGGGTGACCTGTTCTGAAGAAACCCGAATTATTCCCCTGGATACCGGCTGACCCCCTCGGAAGGTATCATTGGAAACGGCGGTATATGCCTCTTCGCGATTCACATAGTGAATGTTTGTTACGTTAGTGACATTGACCACGTTCACCCTGTTCACATAAGTTGGGCCATGGTCATACCATGGCGCGTAAGGCTCTTGTGGCCCCAGCGGGAACCAGGCATGGACCCCGGGATTTCCTCCGCCCACAAACACCACGAGCGCCGGAGCATAAACCGTCCGGGCCACTGTAGGTCCAGGCACCCAAGCCCACACGTGGTGGATCCGCACCCACCGCCCATAATGGAAGGGGGCATAACCCCAGGGTTCGTCCGCCACCCAAGTCCAGCTCCATGGCCGGATATAAACCCAATGCCCATAGCGATAGGGGGCCCAGTCTGGGGGCAAATTGGAGGGATACCACACTGCGCCGAACCGGGGATCATCAGTCCACTGACCGTAAACATCAAGGTCTTCACCGCCCGGGAGGCTGGGGCCAACCGACCGAACCGATGCCGAATTCTCCACGCGTTGATCGCGCTCCCCGCTCCATTGGTCAAAGTCATCGGGTGGTGGGATGGCAAGGCTCGAAGCCATCACCGGCCCTGTACCCGTCAACTTCACTGCCTGTCCGCTTTGCAAATTTTGGGAGAGGTCTCCGGCGCTGATTTGCAGCGAGCCGGCATTCACCGTGACCCGGGTTGAGTTGCCATCTGCAGCAGTGTCCACCCGATAGGAGCCCGTGGCTTGCAGGAGCAGAGCGCCGTTGGGAGTATCGATCTCCAGGGAATTGTTTGCGGGCAATTCGTAAATAGTTACACGAAGGCTCCCCTGCCCAAGGCCCAACTGCAAGAGCTGATCATTCAAATTGGCCACGGTCACGTCCGTATTCTGCGAGAGGCGCAGGGCAAACGGACCGACCTCCAACTCGGCGCGAGAGCCCTGATCAGCGAATATGCGGTCACCCGTGGTAACAGGGCGGTTTATGGAAGCTTCGCTCCAGTCGGTTTGGCCCGACGGTTGAAATGACACCTTGCCTTGGGCAAGACTCAGGCGGGCAACCCGAGCTGGAGGATCATCCCCATCTGCAAAGACGTTTGCGGCAATCAGGCCTGCAAGCAAAAGAGGAAGTAACGATAAAAGATAACGTCGCCAAATCTGGATTTTCATTGAGGCTCCTTGCACCCCCGCTTGGATTCAATTGTTTCCCTGACGCGTTGCCAACAACTGAGAAGTATTTCGCGAGTTCATCCCGAAATAACAGCGCCAACGGAGCAGCATGATTGGCGGCGTTCCGATGTGGGCCAGTTATTCTATTTGGCCCGACGTGCGCGGGCGAACAACTGTTGCACGAATCAGGTTGGAGTCCCCATAAAACCGGGACGACATAAGAATTCTTCGAAACCTGCCGCATCGATGTCACCCCAGCTGGGGCTTCGAACATCATTCATTTCGTTTTCCCCTGGCTGACGCCAAGGTTCAAAGGATGAGGTCCGTCGGTTGACGGACTTTCGATAGTGACTACCCGTCCATACCCTAGGATATCATAAGGTGCAAAGGCTATGAAATAGCTACAGGTCTTTGCCCTGGGTGGTCAGCACCAGCTTGCCGTGCTTCACTCCGCGCAGGCTCAGAATGCGGTCGGCAAGGTGGCTGACCTCGGAGCTTCGCCCGCGCATGATGATGACCTCCAGGCAATTGTGGTGGTCCAGATGGACGTGGGTGGCGGCAAGCACCATGTTCTCCGCGTGATGCTGCGCTTCAATCAACTGTTCCGTAAGCTTCGGACGGTGGTGGTCATAAACCATGGTCAGCGTCCCCACTACAGAGCGGTCTTCTTCCACGTCCTCCGCCACTGCGTAGTCCCGCACCAGGTCGCGAATCGCCTCCGAACGGTTCTTGTAGCCCTTCTTTTGAATGGCCCGGTCAAACCGCTTCAGCAGGTCGCTTTCAAGCGAAATTCCCGTTCGAATCAACGTTGACATAGCTTCTCCTTGGGCAAAGGCGGAGCCCTTCAAAACCGCTTCCATAATACCAGCGATATTACCCTTTGGTGTGGGATGAGTTCGGAAGAATCGCCGCTTGCAATCATCACCGCAAGGCCTTAGAGTGTGGCCTGGTGTGTTACGAATTTTTGATGCGTGTTACACATGACCTTGATTGCTCAAGAGAGGCTCCATGAAACCGTTCCTTCCAACCGTCTTCGCTGTCACCGGAGTGCTGTTGGCCTCCACCCTTTCCCCGGTCCCGTCCCAGACACCCGCGCCCCAGGCGCTTACCCTGCCCCTCGAATGCGCCCAGGCAGATTGCCCGCTGCTGCACGGGGCGCCGCAAACGGCGGGGATGCGCAGCGGATTCGTTCGCTTGAAGCCCGGCGAAACCGTGGGCTGGCACACGACAGGCAAGAACGAAGAGGCGCTGGTGATTCTGCACGGCCGCGGTGAGGCCCGCTTGGAAGGCCAGCCGGCCCGCCCCTTCTCCGCACTCGAGTTCGTCTACATTCCCCCTTCCACGCGCCACAATGTTGCCAATACAAGCCATGAGTTGTTGGAATACGTCTATGTGGTAGCGCCTGCTCAAAGTGAAAAATAAGAAGTAGCACGATTTTGACAATCGTGTTATCGTTTTTTTCTCCAACCGCCTCCATCACGCGGATGGGAATTCATCGGCGCCCTCCTACACCATCGATTGAGCCTGGGCGTTGCGTACAGGAAAAATCGATCCTTTGAAAAGTTCACCACACCTCCCATCACTTGAAACCTTACTTGCCTTCATTTTGATTCTATTCTTCTGCGCGCCCACGGCGCGAGCCGCGAACAGTGGCAGCGTCAGCGGGCAACCAGCCAACTCCCAAGACAAATCTGTGCCCGGAGCGAAGGTTAAAATATCGGTCGCCTCCAGTGAAGAGATGATCACGGTTACTCCCCTCCTGGCTGCCGCACAAGAGAAGGCGCCGGCCCCCACCAGGGAAAAGGCGGGTCCGCCTCAGCTATCAGGAACTGTTGTTGATCCGTCGGGCGCAGCAATTGCCGGGGCTACGATGCAGATTCGAGGCGCGAGCGGTCTCATACAAGAAACTACACAGACGGACGCGAACGGCTCCTTCATGATTTCCGGGCTCCCGGCGGGTCATTATCGGCTCGTCGTATCCAATCCTGGTTTTGCCACCAAAGAGACGCCCGTCACTGTAGGGACCACCGAGGCTCCGGCCCCGCTACGCATGTCGCTAACTGTGCGCGCCGTGAGCAGCACCATCACCGTAAATGGCCGGGCGGATGACCTTGTCGGCATCGCCGTTTCCGCCACCCAGGGAACCGTGGGCGCAACGGAAATCCAGGATCGTCCGATTCTTCGNNTGCGCGGCTTCAATCTCGACCACGGCACGGATTTCGCCACTTTCCTCGACAGCATGCCGCTTAACCTGCCATCGCACGCGCACGGCGAGGGATACTCAGATATGAACACGGTCATCGACGAGCTTGTGCAGCGGGTGAATTTCCAGAAAGGTCCTTATTACGCCGATGTGGGCAACTATGGCTCGGCGGGAAATGCCGATCTGGTGTTTTTCAAGACGCTGCCCCAGACTTTCCTCAGTCTCGAAGGCGGCATGCTGGGCTATACGCGGGGTGCATTCGGCGCATCGCAAAAACTTGGCTTGGGCAATTTGCTTGTGGGTGGAGAAGCCTATTACGATGACGGCCCCTGGAAACATCCGGACGGTTATGCCAAATACAACGAACTGGTAACCTACAGCCGGGGCGGAGAGTCGAATGGTTTCAGCATTACGGCCCGTAGTTACCATGGAAAGTGGAACTCCAGCGATCAAATCCCCGATAATGCCGTGCCCCTGGTGGGTTTCTTTGGCGCCCTTAACCCGGCTGACGGTGGCAATTCAGGCCGCTATAGTTTGCAGGGGGAGTGGCATCACACCGGGGCAAACTCCGAGACGAGCGTGATGGCCTATGGATTTTATTATGATCTCGACTTGTTTTCCGATTTCACTTACTACCTGTACGATCCCATCAAGGGCGACCAGTTTGAACAGCATGACACGCGCTTTGTGGGCGGCCTGGACGCGCGCCACACGGTGTTCAGCGAGTGGTGGGGACGCACGGTGGAAAACTCGTTTGGCGTTCAGCTCCGCAACGATTGGGTCAGCAACGGCCTTTACCGGACGGAAAATCGCCTGCGCGTGGCGAAAGAAGATGTTCTTGCTCCCGCTCCCGGCGAGCCCAACGGTTTCTTGCCCGCCGACACGGACGTGAATAGATTTACCGACACGCTGGGAAGTTTTTATGCGGAAAATAAAATCCAGTGGACGANNTTTGATTTTCGGCCCGTGGTCCAATACGGAGTTCTATGCCCAGGCCGGATTCAGTTTCCACAGCAACGACGTGCGGGGCGCAACGCAAAACTATGAACCGGTTTCGCCGGACTATCCCTATCCAAATACGGCCTGCGCAAAAATTCCCCTACTGATCCAGACCAAAGGCGCGGAAGCCGGCGTGCGCACGGTGGCCGTCCCCCATCTGCAAAGCACCCTTTCGCTCTGGTATCTGCACAGCAATTCCGAACTGGAGCAGGATGGCGACACCGGAGGTACGGTTCCCTCAGAACAGTCGAGCAACCGCTATGGCGTTGAATGGGCGAACTACTACACGCCACGGGGGCATTGGGCTTTTGATTTTGACATGGCGGATTCCCGCGCCCGTTATACCACATTAGACCCCGCCGATGCGACGTTCATCACTGCGGATGGCCAGCTTTGCGCGGCAAACTCGGAATGCTATGGGCTGGTGCCGATCGGGGGCGGCAATTTTGAGCAAGGCCCGGGTGGCAGGTGGGTGCCCGAAGCAGTTGGGTTGGTGATTTCATCGGGCGCCACGCTTAACGATCTCCATGGATTTTCGGCGAGTTTGCGCCTGCGCGACTTTGGCCCGCGCTATTTGACCTCCGACGCAATTTATCGCTCCAGGACCACGGCGTTGCTCAATGCGGAGGTCGGTCGTAAAATTAACAACACATTCCGCGTTTCGGTGGAATTGTTGAATCTGCTGAACCGCCGCGATCACGACGTTGACTACGCCTATGTCTCGCAAGTAACGCCAACCGCCACGCCGGCATTCACCGACGTTTTCCACCCCGTCGAACCGTTTCAAGTGCGATTAAAGATAGAAGTAACCCCACATTTCCGTCGTTGATTCCACCTGTGAACCGCCGGATGTTCGTCCGCATCGAAGGTATAACTCGCTATCCCAAATCGCGCCAGAGGCATATAATCGCCGGCTCGACAAATAGCATTCTTCGATATTCATCATTTTGAGAGGCCTTTATGAGCAAGATGACGCGGCGGGATCTTCTGGAGGTCACGGGCGCGGGATTGGGCACGCTGGCGCTGAAGAATGGCGACCTGCTTTCGGCGCAACCAGGTGATTTGTCAGGCACGGTGGCGGAGCTTTACGCCAAGTTCGTCGATCCAGACAGGAAATACAGCATTCGGCCTTTCTGGTTTTGGAATGGCGCCTTAACCGGCGTTGAATTGAAACGCCAGATGCAGGAGATGATTGACCACGGCGTTTATGGCGCGTACGCCCACAATCGTGACGGCCTGCAAACTCCATATCTCTCGGAAGAGTGGTGGAAAGTCCTGGGCGAGGCGTTGCAAGCCGCCCGGGAGATCGGCTTCTCGCTTTGCATGGTGGATGAGTTTGAGTGGCCCAGCGGCGAGGCGCGCGATTACTGGCTGCCGGGCATCAACAAAAGTCGCGTTATCGAAGCCAACCCGGAGTTCCACATACGGCGCATGCGGCCAACGGAAGGCATTGTGCGCGGGCCCAGCAAATGGAATGCGCCCATAACAGAGAAGACCGTCGGGGTGGCAGCCGGGAAGCGTTTGGGGCCTGACAGTTTGGATGGAAAGACCCTGCAAGCCCTGAAATGGGAGAAGGGCGCAAAGGAAGTTTCCTGGGACGTGCCGGAGGGTGAGTGGCTCATCATTGTTTATGACTTGGTTCCCGCCGTGGCGCAAATGGGCAGGGTGGATCTGATGAACCGTGAGGCGATTGCCACCTACATCAAGATCTACTACGAAGAGTTTTACAAACGGCACGGGCAGTACTTTGGCAACGCAATGCCAGCCACGTTTGCCGATCACGAAGGCTCTTATGGAGGCAAGTTGCCCTGGACTCCATTGCTTTTTGAAACCTTCCGGCGCAAGGCGGGATATGACCTTGTTCCTCACCTTCCCGGCCTCATTTATGACATTGGCCCCATGACGGAAAAAGTCCGCTGCGACCTGGAAGACACGGTCAGCGAGTTGTATTCCGAGAGTTTCTTCCAGCAGGTTACCAACTGGTGCCAGCAGCACAACATCAGCCATTCGGGCCATATCTGGGAGGAATCCCTTTTCTGGGGACCCGACCGTCAGGGCGACTTCTATCGCATTCAACGCTCGTTGAGCAACCCCGGCTGCGACACACTGATGGAATGGGCGCGCGACTCGGTTTGGCTGAGGGAAGTCGCTTCCGTGGCTGCCTTTGAGGGGAAGCATGTGGTTTGCGAGAATCAGGGCGTGCAGGGCAGCGATTCCTACCTGAGCCCGGAGAGAATGCGACGGGTTTCAAATTGCCTGGGCGCGTGGGACATAGGGGAGTTCATTCCGCACGCCTTCAATTATGACCTCGCGCGCACCAACTATCCGCCCGACTGGTTTAGCGGCCAGCCCTTCCTGCCCTGGTTTCGTGCTTACGCAGACCAGATGCGGCGCATCAGCTTCGTCAATTGTGAAAGCCAACATCTGGCCGACATTCTTTTGCTCTACCCACAGGTCTCCATTTGGGGTCAAGCAGCGGCGGCGTTTAATGCTGACCCCGAAATCGACATTTTGCAAAAGGCCAATTGGAGTCCCGGGGCGGTGGAGACCAGTGAGCAATACGCCGACCTCAAATTGCGTCTCGCTGAAGCACGCTATGACTTCATGGTTGCCGATGACGAGTACCTGGCAAAGAGTGAATTCGACGGTGGACGCCTGCGCATCAACAAGGCGGAATTTCAGGTGCTGATTCTTCCGCCTATGTCCACCACGCGCCGCAGCACGGCCGTGCGGGTTCGCGACTTTTACCGTGCGGGTGGGACGGTTATCGCTTTGAGGCGCCTTCCCTACACCTCGGTGGAATCGGGGCGCGGCGATGCGGAGTTGAAAGCGATCTGGGAGGAGGTGTTTGATCTGCATCCTGCCGTTGAACCTTGCCTGATGCGGAAAAACGCAAACAGTGGGCGCTCGTACTGGGTTCCGGGCTCTGTAAACGACCTTGTGGAAATTGTTCACGAGGTGGTGGATCCCGATGTCGAACTGGTGGAGGGGGAGGACGATCGACTCTTCGTGATGCACAAGCGGAATGCAGGTGTGGATCTCTACTGGGTGGTGAATGACAAGCCCGAACCGCGCACCTTCCTGCTGCGATTCAAGGCCAAGGGCCGGGCGGAAAAATGGGATGCGGCCACGGGAAAGCGTTCACCGCTGTTCTATGAAACACAGGATGAAAAGACGATTATGCGCGTGGCGTTGGGAACATGGGACGCCGCCTATGTGGTGTTTGATTCCACGGGCGTGGGCCAACCCCTGACATTGGCGGAGACGAACCTTAAGGAATTTCATGTCCTGCGAGCTGATGCGAAGCAAGTGGTCGTGCACGGGCGCGGCGTGCCTGGCGGCAAGACGGGGCATGTCGAATTGCGGGAGGGCACGTCACGGTACCGGGGAGAGTTTCAATCCAAGAGCGGTCCCGCGCTCGAAATCTCGGACGAGTGGACCGTCACGGTGGAAGCGCCCACCATCGACTTGCCTAACGCGCGGGTGCGGGAAGACCCCGCCGGCCGGGGCCTGAGGGAACGCTGGCACGCCAGACCCGGAATCGGAACTGAATGGAATCCGCTCTGGCTTTCTCCGCAAATGCGTTCGATGCGAGCATGGAATGTAATCGGCCTATTCCCGAATCCCGATGATCATGGTCTGGAGGAAGCCTACGCGCCGGAGAGCGAGGCGGGCGTCGATTATTCCCGAGAATATATCGGCAAAGATGGCCTGCAGCTCCGTTGGGTGGAAATTGACGCTGCCGACATATCTACTGTGCCAGTGGCTTCATCATGGGGTGGAACCATCGCAGTAGCGGGCGGCCCTTACGGCCCATCGAACTTTATTGTGGATTATGGACGCGTTCTGCGCGCTCCGGGGATGCAGGGCACTGTTTACCTGCAAACCAACATTTATCACCCTGAAGGCGGCGACGCGGTGATGCTGCTGGGGGCGAATCACCCCACGGTCGTTTTCGTGAATCAACAGAAAGCATATTCGCGTTTCGTGCGACCCCTCTACTTTGACCCCATTGATGGCTTTGCCACACGCATACCCATCACCCTCAAGAGCGGATGGAACAGCATTCTGATTAAGTTCCTCCACAACAGTCCGGATGATGCGAAGGCGCCCCAATTCAATTGCCGCATTGAGCAGGCAAACGGCGCGGCGATTGAAGGGCTCGTGGTGAATTCGCGTCTTGCCAGTGACCCGCAGACGTCGCCCCAGGGTTATCGCTGGCTGAACTTCGCCATTCCGCCCGTGGCCCGCGCGCTGCGCATTCCACCTTTAAAGGACGCGTGCCTGGTGTTTGTGGGCACTAAGCAGGTGGCCGCGGCGGAGGAGATTGGCCTGCCCCACGGCACGCGAAATGTAACGGTTCGCGTTGCCGCCCGCGAACAGCTGGATCGCCCCTTTGTGCTGGTCACCGCGCCGGCCACGCTGCCGCTGGGAACGTGGAAAGTGCCGGGGCTCGAGAATTTCTCCGGCACCATGGTCTATGAAAAGTCGGTGGACGTGCCCGCATCGCTGCTGGCGGAGCGCGTGCAACTCGATTGCGGCGTGGTGGGCGTGTGCGCGGAGGCTTGGGTGAATGGAAACCCTCTGGGCAAGCGGTCATGGAGCCCCTTCGTGTTCGACGTCACGGAACAGCTTCACCCGGGAAAGAATCAGATAAAGGTTCGCGTGGCCAACACCGAAGGCAATGCCCGCGCCGTGGGCCCCTGGGTGGAGAATCTTGCAAACATTGATATTGATGGCTGGCATGGGCCTGCCAAACTGGCGCCCTACGTTGAACGAGAGATCGTGTGCGAGAGGCTGTAGGTGGTCGGTGGCAGTTAGTATGTGAGGGCCTGGGAAGGCTGGTTGGGGAGTGAGATGGAAACGCTTCCAATATACCACCCACGACCTGCCACCCACCCTCGCTTTGACCTGCCACCTACCGCCCCCATCTATCAAACCTCTTGGCAACCCTACGCCTTTTCTGGTAATCCTTATACACTGAGCATGTGGTGTAATCCTCAGGGGGCGCAGTAGCCGCAGTCCCGGCCAAGTGATTATGGTTTCGGATTGTCCTTAAGACCCACGTCGACAGGATGGGCTGGCAGGATCGGGAGCAGTTGCATATCTTCGGAAGCAGAAAGGGTGGCTTTCCATGATTGAAGTTGAAAACCTCAGCAAACGTTACGGGCCCACGGTGGCCGTATCTGGTGTGAGCTTCAATGTGCAGAAGGGTGAGGTCCTGGGATTTCTCGGCCCCAACGGCGCTGGGAAGACCACAACCATGCGAGTCATCACGGGATTCTTCCCGCCCACGTCGGGAAAAGTTCGCGTTGCGGGCTACGATGTGGTGGACGAGCCCCTCCAGGCGAAGCGGCGCACTGGGTACTTGCCGGAAACGCCTCCCGTCTATCCCGACATGACGGTGGCAGAGTACCTGACCTTCGTGGCGCGAATCAAAGGTGTAACGCGTAGTGAATTAAAGACCCAACTGAACGACATTGTGGAAAAATGCGCGGTGGGTAACGTACGCAATCGCCAGATTGGGAAACTCTCCAAGGGGTATCGGCAGCGGGTAGGTTTGGCGCAGGCGCTGATTCATAATCCCGATGTTCTGGTCCTGGACGAACCGACCTCCGGCCTTGACCCCAAACAGATCATTGAGACTCGAGAATTGATCACGGGGTTGGCCGGCCAGCATACGGTGATTCTGAGCACGCACATCCTTCCGGAAGTTTCGAAGACCTGCCAGCGCGTGGTGGTGATCAATGCTGGGCAGATTGTGGCCGTCGGTACTCCCAATGAACTGATGCGGCGCCTTCAGGGATTTGAAACTGTTCTCGTCACCGTGGAAGGCCCGGCAGCGGCCATCATCGAAAAGTTCCAGCGCGTTGGCGGCGTAAACTGGGTTGAACCCCGTGAATCCGTCGATGGCCGTGTAACCCTTGAAGTCCATTCCGAAAAGGATAAGGATGTGCGTGCGGAACTGGCGCGCGCCACCGTGGAATCTGGCTGGAAGCTGTACGAACTGAAAACAAGTGGTTTGAGCTTGGAAGAGATCTTCCTGAAACTCACCACCAAGGATCTTGGTGAAGAAGCCGCGGCAAAGGTTGAGATAGCGGCGAACTGAGAAGACGGGACAAGGGACAAGGGAAAAGGGAAACGGGCGGGAATTAGTCCGGCCTGACTTTCCCAGATCCCGTATCCCGTGTCCCGAAGCAGAAAGGAAACGCCCAATGCGCAACGTCATGGCGATGGCAGTGAAGGAACTGCAAGCTTACTTCCATTCGCCGATCGCTTACCTGGTCATGACCGTTTACACCGTAATCGGTGGTTTTGTCTTTTACAGCTCCACGGCATTCTTTGCCCTTCAATCCCTTCGCATGGAAGCGCAGGGAGGAATGGGGGCGCCACCTTTGAGCCTGAATGAATTCGTCATCCGGCCCATTCTGGGAGGGGTGCTTACGGTGGTGCTGCTCTTCCTGATTCCTCTTATTACCATGAGGCTGTACGCGGAAGAGAAACGCTCCGGGACAATTGAGCTTTTGCTCACCTCTCCGCTAACGGACATGCAAATCATTCTGGGAAAATATTTGGGCGCCTTGACTCTTTTTGCCGTCCTGGAAGCCCTGACGTTTCTCTACTTCACCGTTCTCTTCATTTATGGAAATCCCAATGCCAAGCCGCTGATCGCCAACGCGCTGGGAATGCTGCTTTATGGTGGCGCATTGCTCGCGCTCGGCATGTGGTTTTCCACATTTACCAAGAATCAGATCATCGCGGGCGCGGTGGGCTTGGCTGTTTTCCTGCTCCTTTACCTTCTCGATTGGGTAAGCGCGTACTCGCAAAGCACTGTGGGGCAGGTGTTTTCTTACATTGCGCTGACAACCCACTTTGAAAATTTTGCCAAGGGTGTCATCCAATTGAGCGACGTGGTTTACTACTCCTCCGTCATCATTCTGGGGATTTTCCTTACCGCGCGCTCTGTTGAAGCTCTGAAAGGGAGGCCGTAGCCATGGCCGGGAAAGATCCTATTGCTAGCCGCAGCGGACAACAAGTTTTGACGGGAGCGAATTTTGCGCTCTACACCCTGATCGTGATTACCCTCATCGTTGTGGTGAACTGGTTTGTGAGTAACCACGACAAGCGATGGGATATGACTCCCAACAAGAAATATAGTCTTTCCGACCAGACGCGCAAAATTCTTAAAGGTCTGAGCGGGAACGTGACGATTTATGCTTTCGACAAAGAGCGCAGCTTTGGCGAACGGCGCGATGTGCTGGGTATGTATGCGTCAGCTTCAAACCATGTGAAGGTGAAATACGTTGATCCTGATCGCCAACCGGCATTAGCCAGAGAATTCAGCGTCCGCAGCTATGGAACGGTGGTGGTGTCAGCGGGCGATCGGCATATGGAAGCCCAGGGCGATGGCGAAGAGGGAATTACCAATGCGTTGGTGCGGGTACTGAAAGGGCAGCGAACGGCTTGCTTTATCTCGACCCACGGTGAGCGTAACCTTGACAGCACCGAGCGCGACGGTTACGATCACTTCAAGAAACAACTCAGCAACGAGAACTACCAGACCGAAACACTTCCTTTCCTGCAGAAAATTGAAATCCCCCAAGACTGCACGATGTTGGTTATAGCCGGGCCGCAAAATGATTATTTGCCCCCGGAGACTGATGCCATCCAAAAATATCTTCAGGGTGGCGGGCGAGCCCTCATGATGCTGGATGCCGGGGTGGAGCTTCCCAATCTGACCAAACTGCTCGGTGATTGGGGTGTAACGGCTCGCAATGACCTGGTGATTGATGAAAACCCGGTGGCCCAGATCTTCGGCACCGAGCCTTACATGCCGCTGATCGTGAAGTACGGGACCAGCCCCATTGTTGAGCCCCTCAATGGACGGGCTACGCTCTTCCCCATCTCGCGCTCGTTTGCAGTGAGCAAGGACTCCAAACCGGGCGTGAGCGCGGACACTCTTGGCGACACTTCAACAGACAGCTATGGCGTCACTGACTGGAATCCCCAGATAAAAGAGATCAAATTCGATGCGAAGAAGGATGTGAAAGGGCCCCTTTCCGTCGCCGTTGCGGGTTCGATTACCGGTGAGGGAGAGAAGAAGACGGAAGGGCGCTTTGTGATTACGGGAACATCACTGATCGCAGCCAACAGCTTCCTGACTTTTCAAAGCAACCGCGACTTCATCATGAACTCGATCAATTGGCTTTCGGCTGACGAAGACCTCATTTCCATTCGCGCCACGCCGCCGGAATCTCAACATCTGACGATGAATTCGGCACAGATGAACCGCGTTCTGGTTCTAGGCGTTTTCGGTATACCCCTTTTGATTGTGATGGCGGGCGTGCTCGTGTGGTGGCAGCGACGATAATAAGATCAGTGACGAGTGAAATGTGACAAGCAAGTAAGAAAGTGACAAGCAAGCGGGGTGGTGGCAAAGTCGATGAAGAAACAAAAGTTCCTGAATACCCTGATCGCCCTTACGGCTCTTGTGGCCACATGGGGAGCGTTTACCTATTACGATAAGCACAAGGGCAGTGAAAAATCTCCTGTGGAAACGAGCAATCAGGAGAAGATATTATCACTCGATGCGCAGCACATCCAGTCCATAACCTTCAAACCACGCGATGGCGATGCGTTCACTTGCCGCCGCGAAGGGGGCAAGTGGACCATCACGAATCCCCGCCAACTGGGAGTGGACCAGGGCAACTTTTCCGGTATTTTGAATAGCCTGACCACCGCTACAGTTGACCAAGTGGCTGATCCAAATCCCGCCAACTTGAAGGACTTTGGCCTCGATCCTCCCAGCTTTACGATGGAAGTCACCACCGATTCCAAGCCCCAATCCTTCACACTGCTGCTGGGCGATGACACACCCACCAACGGCGGGCTGTATGCTCAGGTTAGTGGAAATCCCCGAGTTTTCACCCTGGCGAGCTATTTGAAATCCTCATTGGAAAAGAAGTTGTTCGACTTGCGTGACCGCCGGGCACTCACGCTGGAAGCCGAGCATCTTCAGAAGATTGCGGTTCGATACAGGGGCACAAGCTGGACTCTGGAAAAGAACCCCGAGGGAGTTTGGGATTTGGCCCTTCCGCCCCTGGTTCGTGCCGACCGCTTCACTGTGGATGGATTAGTAAGCCAATTACGTGGCCTGACCATGCAGAGCATCCCGGCCGAGGATAAGAAGAAAGGCGGGGACTATGGGCTTGGCTCGCCAGAACTTCACCTGGACTTGACCGGCAGCGATGGAACCCAAACGATTGTTGTGGGGAAGAAAGATAAGGACTCAGAGCATTACTTCGCCACCAATTCGGCGCTTGATCCCGTGTTCACGCTGAACTCCGACTTTGTCACCCAGTTTCAGAAGAACCAGGCGGATTTGCGCGAAAAGGATCTGTTTTCATTTTCCTCCTATGACGTAAAAAAGGTCGAAGTGGTTACACCCAAAGGCCACTGGGCTTTCGAACTCCAAGCCGGCAAGTGGAAACAGACCGCGCCCAAGTCCAAGAGCATGAACTCCGATAAGATGGATACCTTCCTAACCCACTTGCGCGACTTGCGGGCAGACTCATTTCCCAAGGGCTCAAACCTGGCGGATTTCGGTCTGGCCCAGCCAGCTTACCGGTTCAACATCCAATTCGGCGAAAAGCACAGCACGGAGATCGTGGAAGCGGCGAAGTCCGGCGAGCACGTTTATGCGCGAAGATCAACAGATCCGCTGCCCAGCGAGCTTTCCAAAACTGCGTTGGATGATGTGGAGAAATCTCTCGGCGAACTCTGAGAACAAGTGACACGTGACAAGCAAAAAGGCCTATGCTATTTGATGTCGGCATTCAACTTTGATTGCCGTGGAATTGATACTGCTTGCTCGTCACATGTAACTCATCACTCATCACTGGTTTATCTATTCTTCCAAATTGGCTTGCGTTTCTCAATGAGTGCCCGCAGTCCCTCCTGAGAATCCTGAAGATCGAACAACTGGTTCAAATAAATGTGCTGTGAGCTTTTCAGCGCCTCTTCGAAGGGCCGCCATGTGCCTTCGAAGACCACCCGCTTGAGCAAGCTCAGCACGGGACCACTCTGTTCGGAGATGCGCTTTACCAACGCATCCACCGTTTCTTTCAGCTTTTCTTTGGGCACAACGCGATTGACCAGGCCTATTGCCTGTGCTTGAAAAGCGTTGATAGGATCACCAGTAAGGAGCAATTCCATGGCGCGGTGCGGCCCGATAACACGCGGATAGACGACCGCGCCCATGGGTGGAAACACTCCCAGTTTGATTTCCGGTTGGCGGAACTGCGCCTGTTCGGTGGCCACCACCAAATCGCAAAATGCCGCTAGCTCGGCGCCCGCCCCCGAGGCCACGCCTTCCACCACGGCAAGGACGGGCTTGGAGAGTTCCAACATTGCGCGGAAGACGCCGTGGAATGCGTCCATCATCTGAAACACCATCTGCTGGGTATACCCCTCCGCGCCCACACCCAGGGAAAAATAACCCTCGCACTCCGGAGAGGCATCCAGCACGATCAGCCGCACATCCTCCCGCGGGGAAAGGCTCTCAATCGCCCTCGCGATTTCCTGGAGCATCTCAATGTTCATGATGTTTTGCTTGGGCCGATTCAGAGTGAGGTGCGCCGCGATCCCCGAATCATCCCACCGAATAAACTTGAATCCCTTCTTGCCGGGTTTATCCGGTACATCGGGGTTTCGTTCAACGGGCTCATCCGCCATGCTGTCCTCCGTAAAGCAGTGACAAGTGATGAGTGAAGAATGCCGAGTGACGAGCACGAAAGAACCGGAATTCGAATATCTAAGCTCGAAAATCGTGGCGATTTACGAATCCCCCGTTTCGCACTTGGTCTTTCGCTATTTGTCACTCGGTACTCATCACTGTCTCATTTCAGTTTGCTACCGCATTTCCCGCAATAGTCGAACTTTTCCGGAATGCCTTTGGCTCCGCAGTCCTGGCACTTGCGGGTATTGGCGCCCCATAGGAACTCGCTGGATTTGCCCGCCGCCGCCATCTCCCGCAATTTCCTGGTGTCGGGCGGACGCTTTTCAATGAATGCCTGGATACCTTCCGAAGTCTCCCAGGAGGTGGCATGAACCGCAAGCCAATCGCGCGCGTGTCCGGCGGTGAGGGTCCAAGCTAAATCCTTCCACGTGTCCAATTGCTGGAGCGTGTACCGCGTGCTCTCAGGAAATTTTTGCATCAACTTTCTGGCCACACCGTTCACCGCTCGATCGAGTTGTTTGACAGGCACGACTTGATTCACCAGCCCCCAATTCAGCGCCTGGTCAGCAGGGACTTCATCACAGGTCAAAAGCATCTCGCGGGCACGCCTTTCACCAATCAACAATGGCAGCCACTGGGTTGCGCCCCATGCGTCCACCAGGCCCACGCGCGTGCCCATCTGCATGAAGCGGACATGGTCTGCCGCGATGGCCAAATCAGCCGCCAGGTTCCAATCATTTCCTCCGCCCGCCACCACGCCATTCAGACGGGCAATCGTGGGTTTGCCGAGATGGCGAAACAGATTGAGCGCCTCGGCCAGCAAGCCCTGAAACTTCCAAAGATTTCGCGGACGGCGGAGAAATTCCTTGGAAAACTCCCTGGCATCGCTCCCGGAACAGAACGCCTTGTCACCCGCGCCAGTGAGAACAACTACGCCCACCGAATCATCCATGGAGGCGTCGCGAAAGGCTTCCGTCATCTCGCGCAGTGTCTCGGAGGAATAGGCGTTGTAGATCTCTGGGCGGTTCAGGGTGACGCGGGCGATTCCGTCCTTTTTCTCGTAAAGGATGTCGGCAAAAGCGAATCGTGATGCGGCTTGTCCAGTATACTCCATAGCTGGATTGATGCTACCACAGCCAAATCGTGGGTGGGTAGCGAACCGCGCTCCCTTCGGGATTTGAGGTAAAGTACGTTATGATGGAATCGAAAGGAGCCCTAATGCATACTCCCAAGTTCTGCATTTTTGTTCTGTTCCTGATTGCCTTAGGCTGCGCGGCGAAGCAGCCCTCTGACCTCATTTACAACGAGCAGGCCATTCCCCGCCACGACATTGCCGCGGCGATTTCGAGCGCCGAGGCAAGCAAGAGGAATATTGTTCTCGTTTTCGGCGCCAACTGGTGCGGAGACTGCCACGCCCTGCATGCCCAGATGCAAAGGGCCGAGCTTGCTTCCATCATTGAAAAGAATTTTGTGGTGGTTGAAATCGATCTGGGGCGGTGGGATAAGAATCTGGATGTGGCCGAGCAATACCATGTGCCGATTAAGCGCGGAATCCCTGCCCTGGCGGTGCTGAGCCCCAAGGGTGATCTTCTATACGCAATGGACCAGGGTCAGTTCGCCGACGCCCGCAGTATGAGCTACGAGAGCATTAAGGCATTTTTTGTGCAGTGGGAACCGAAAAATTGATCGGGGAATCTGGCGAGAAGGCGATCGGGGGAACACCGCGTTCGCATGCTGAATTTCTGCTCGCCAGATCCCTGGATTGCCCGATCACCCGATATTCTTGACGCTCCCCCGCATGTCCATTAGACTTGCGATACATACAACTGAGAAGGATCAATGAAAAAAGAAACGATTATTACCGCAGCGATATTCCTGGCCGTGGGCTTTTTGGCCGGTTACATTACCGACGCCCAAATGAACTGGAACGGACATCAGAAGGCAGCATTGTCGGCCGCTCCGCCTTCCGACATGCCGCCGGCCGGAGGCACCGCTTCCGCTCCCCCTGGTATGGGCGGTGGCATGCCACAGCAGGGCCTGCCGGAAGGCCATCCTGCCATTGACAGCACTGCAATCGTGAAGCAGCTTGAAGCCATGGCGGCCCAGAATCCCAAGGACGCCGATGTCCGCTTAAAACTCGCCGATTTTCTATACGATCAAAAGCAGTACAGCAATGCCGTGGAGTGGTATCAGCAGGTGCTGGAACTCGATCCGAAAAATGTCAATGCCCGTACCGATTTGGGCACCGCCTTTTTCTATATGGGGAGGCCGCAGGATGCCCTGCGCGAGTATGATAAGTCGCTGGCGATCGACCCCAAACACGAAGCGACCCTGCTGAATTCCATCGTGGTAAACCTGGATGGCCTGCACAATCTTGCCGCCGCGCAAAAAGAATGGAATCGCTTATCCGAGCTGAATCCCAACCACCCCGCCCTTGCAGGTTTGAAACAACGAATTGATGCGGCACGCACTGCGGGCACCGCTGCTGGGCCCCAGTAAGTGGGGTTTTGGACCGCGTAGGTATAGTGGAAAGGGTAAAAGACAATATATGACGCCGTTTACCTTATAAATTTTATCCTTTGCATTTGCCCCTTGCTCAAAACCTGGCGCCTGGCTTCGATTTCTGAAGCATCCCTTCGGAGTGAAAGGCCGTCTGACCTCTTATGGGAAGTTTTCTCCTTGAAATTCTGGATTTCGTCATCCTGGCGCTCTTTGTTATGGGGGTGCTGCGAAAGATTGGATCTCTGTTTCGTCCAACTCGGATCAATGTCAGAACCTCCATGGGCGGGCCGTCGCCCTCACCCTCCTCATCGCCGCACCGTGGAGAAATGGCTCGAGACCCCATATGCGGCATGTTTGTCTCAACAGAACTTCCCTATCAACTCAACCGGGGTAAGGATTCAGTGCACTTCTGCTCGCGCGAGTGCCTGGAAAAGTTTCAAAAGGATCTTGAACATGTTGCCTCCTGACCATCAAATGCACTCGACTCCGCACCCTACGGGGAGGACGGCATTTTTTCTGTTAATTGTTGCCTGCGTGACTGCTGTTCAGGCCGCCGGTGGCAGGGTGCAATTGGCCCGTAAATACTGCCCGGGCCAATCGATTGTTTATGTCACCAAGGTCAGTACGAATTCGAAAATTAATTCCAATCCCCCGGAATTGAAGAGCTTTTTTCCACCTATGCCGACGAACCTGCGCCTGAATCAGCAAAGCACGGTAACGGTTTCGAGCGTACATCCCGATGGCGCGGCCGATGTGCAGCAGCGGTTCGATAAGTTCGAAATCCAGACCGACCCCGGCGCGTTGCCTGAGAACATCCGCGACGCAATGGCCCAGGCTCAGCAGGAAGTTACTCAGCGGATGGTGGGGCAGACGCTGACCGTCCACTACAACCATGATGGGCAGCTGGTGGATTTCGACGGCGCCGACAGTCTTTTCCACGATATTGATGGCCCGGTAAAAGAACCTTTCATGCAGATGCTACGGCTCTACCTGGAGCAAATGGGGGGTGAGTCGATTTATCCGGACCACCGGGTGAAAGTGGGCGAAGAGTGGACACGTGACCTCAGCGCCCAACCTGCCAAGAACTACGCCTTCCAGGTGGAGGGGAAAAACACACTGCATTATTCCGGCAAAACGCGCTACCAGGGAGTGAAGGTTGCTATCGTGGATTACCACTTTGAAAATACCCTCACGCCCGCAGCCGAGGGATTGCGCAAGGGCGGAGCTCTTCCTCAGCTTGAAGCTATGGGCATGCACCTGACCATTCAAATCACTGGAAAAGGACAAGGTCGGGTTCTGGTGGCGCTTGATGACGGCCGAGTTCTACAAAACCACTCCAATTTGCACCAAACGCTCAGTGCCGTGATGAAAGGGAATGAAGGATCTCTGGGATCCTTATTGCCCGCGGAACAATTTCCCCGGCTTGAAATTCAGTCCGATACGGAAATGCAAGTTGATGGAAGCAATCCATAGCCCGCCTCAGTTCCCTGAGCAGAATCGTCGAAATCCTTATTGACAATGTGGCGCGCGCCCCTATAATCGGCATTAGTTTCGTTCAACTCAGAAAAAAATAAGGGAAAGAATGAATCAACCCACGAGCACGCCTTGGCCAGTGGTTCTCACTGTCGCTGGATTTGATCCCTCGGCCGGCGCGGGAATCATCGCAGATCTTAAGACTTTTGCGGCGCACAATTGTTACGGGGTCGCCGCGATTACGGCATTGACTGTCCAGAATAGCCAGGGTGTGGCTTCCGTGCATCCAGTTGACCCGGCGGTGCTGAGAGCGTCCATCCGGTCCCTGCTCTCCGACGGCCGTGTGAAGGCCATCAAGATTGGCATGCTCAGCAACCGGGCCATTGCCGAAGTCATTGGTGAAATTCTCGAGTCGAACCCTGATCTTCAAGCGGTGCTTGATCCCGTGCTGCGCTCCTCCAGCGACTATGGCCTGCTGGATGCTTCTGGCTTGGACTACATCCGGCAGCAACTCATTTCCCGCGTGACGGTGTTGACTCCGAACCTGGCAGAAGCCGCGGCGCTTGCCGGAATCCCGGTTGACAATGTGGAGAGCATGAAGGCGGCGGCACGCAAGTTGGTTGAAATGGGAGCTCGCGCCGTGGTGGTGACCGGCGGGCATCTGGACAAAGCTATCGACGTACTTTTTGACGGGACCACCATGGAAAGCTTTGCCGGTGACCGCGTCAAACCCGAAAACACTCACGGCACTGGTTGCACTTTCTCCTCCGCCATCGCCGCCAACCTCGCCCTGGGCCGCCAGCTGCGCGATGCGGTGGTGCTGGCCAAAGCCTACGTGGTTGAAGCCATCCGTCAGGCCTTTTCAACGGGGCCAGGCCGGATTCCGTTGAACCACCTCTATCGCATGTCGCAGCCTGTGCGTGTTACAGACCACGCCCCCGCCGCAGCTGAAGTTACCCGCTAAAGCGGATTTCTCGCTGCGACTTGGGCACTGCCGGCTAGGGTTTCGCCCCGGCTTGCCCGGAGTGCGGCGCCACCGTGAAAGTGGTCCAGGGATAAGCATCCATGTCACGCAGCAGGGACTTTTCCCAGGAGAATCCGGAATGTTCATGCAGGTATTCCAACGACTTAAAGTTGAGGCCGCATGCGTGTCCTGCCGCTGCCGTGAATGACATGTGTTCCGCCATGGCCGCGTCTGCAACTTTGTTCTGAACGGCGCCCGCCGCTCCGTAGGGAGGTTGCCAATTCCCTGAGCCGCGCGGCGAAAGATCAACGTGACCGCAAAGTGTGCGCTCGTCGGCATCTTCTTTCTTTTCGAACGTATCATAGTGGTCCGCCAGAAAACGCTCGGCGGCCGCCACATCAATTTTTCCCTTATTCTGCGCCATCAATTGTTCCCAGCGGACGTGACGCGCATTGGCGCTTTCACCCATATCATTGACCTTGAAGTTAGTCTCTTCCTTCACCAGCTTGGGATCGGCGGGAAAATTTGAGCCCACAAAATAGCCGTTGAATGTGCGCTGCAGCGTAACGTTCTTGAGTCCCAGTTCGAGGCTGGCAATTTCATTGGTCCTGCGGTCGGCCACCAGCCAGGTGTTGGCGTAACCACCGTTGTTCCCTTCCTTCATAATCCGCGCGAAATCGTCGATGGAGGCTGCATACTGCATCGCCTTGCGCGCGCGGATGAACTCCGGAATTCCGTCCGGGTCGTAGCCGGAAAAGTGCGAAATGGTGGTCTCGGTAATCATGATGCCGGCAGAATTGATGCCAAAATCGTCGGCGCTATGAATGGCGCCGGGGAAGCCGTCCATCAGGATTCGCTGGCCGTTGTTGGGCGTGATATCGAAGATGATGGTCCATCGCGCGCCTTCCAGGTAGCTCGTCCAGTCGTTGTGGGCGATGATCACCTTGCCATCCTTCGTATAACTGCCGGTGGCCACGAAGGCGCTGCAATGCTCCGGCGCAACCAGTGAGGCGGATGTACTGATGCCGTGCTGGCGGTCGTATTCCTTGACGTAGTATCCCCATTCACAAAAGGCATTGAGCGCCACCACATCCCACAGGTCCAGTTTCACCCCCTGCACCCGCAAGCCCTCAGAGATGCCTTTCAGTTCCTCGCGATACTCCAGTTCAATACGCGGCCACATCATCCCTTTCGCTGCATTGCGGAAGAATCCCCAATCCTTCTTGCCCTCGCGAGTCTGCTCAAAAGCTACGACTTTCTCCGCGTCTTGAATTTCCTGGGCCAAAAGGTATCCGTGCTGAAAGCCGATGTTAAAAGGCGTTCCCTCCAGATGCACAAATATCCAACCGTTCTGGGCAGGCCTGCGAAAGGCTCCCTGGAGGCGAGCATCGAGTTCAGCGCCCTTGGAAAAAAGAGGTAAGGAAACAACCACGAGAATCAGGCAGGCAAGGAGAGGAGCAATTCGCCGCATTCAGGCCTCCATGGGCATCGTCGTGCTTTGAGAAAACCCCTGAGTGACGATGGGGATGCACTTAATTATACACGAAGAGTATTGGGCGCTCGTTGTAGTGCGCCCACCCGGCGGGGCATTTTGATTTGGCGGGGACTATCGAATGATGATTCCAAAGACTCCTGATTTGTCTCATCTATGCACTTGAAAATCAGTCCTAATGCGAGGATAGTTGCTTCGCATGATGGAATTGCTCAAAGGCGAAATGCTTAAGTTTCAATTCACGTCCAAAAATGCAATGACACTTCCAGGAGGCTCTGCACAGCCATGAAATTATCCAACCAGACCTCGACCACCCGACGCAAGTTCTTTGAGACAGCCGGCAAAATGGCTGCGGTTTCAGCTTTGGCCAACGTCGCCATTCCGGCGGTTCACCCCGCTGGCAGTGACCTGATTCAGGTAGCCCTGATCGGCTGCGGGGGACGCGGCGGCGGTGCGGCGGCGAACGCCTTATCCGTCAAGCGCGGTCCGATCAAGCTGGTGGCCATGGCGGACCTGTTCCCGGAGCGCCTCGATAAAACTCTGAACGATTTGCAACTCAAGTTCTCGGGCCAGGTGGACGTTCCGCAAGACCGCAAGTTCCTTGGCTTTGACGCCTACAAGCAAGCCATGGATTGTTTGAAGCCGGGTGATGTCGCCATTTTCGCCACGCCGCCGGCGTTTCGCTGGGTGCATTTCACCTACGCGATCCAGAAGGGCCTCAACGTCTTCATGGAGAAGCCGGTGACGGTGGACGGCCCAACCAGCAAACGCATGTTCAGCCTCGCGCAAGAATCCTCCGCCAGGAATCTCAAGGTGGGTGTGGGACTCATGTCGCGGCACAGCCGGCCGCTTCAGGAACTTGCCACCCGCGTCCATGACGGCCAGATCGGCCAGATCATCCTGCAAAGGGGTTACCGGATGCACGGGCCCGTCGGATACTTCTCCTCGCTTCCCAAGCCCCCCGGCATCAGCGATTTGCTCTACCAGGTGCAGCGCTTCCACAGCTTCATCTGGGCCAGCGGCGGCTGCTTCAACGACTTTTACATTCACATCATCGACCATCTCGGGTGGATGAAGAACCAGTGGCCGGTCAAGGCGCAGGCGCTGGGCGGCCGCCATTATCGTGTAAGCCCCGAAGGGGTCACCTACGTGGACCAGAATTTCGATACCTATTCGGTGGAATATACCTACTCCGATGGCACGAAGTTCTTCTTCGATGGGCGGACCATCGCGGGATGCGAGCAGATCTATACGAGCACCTTGCATGGAACCAAAGGCACGGGCATCGCTTCCAAGCATGGCGATTGCGGGCAGCCTTCCAGCTTATACAAAGGTGAAATGACCGTTGCCAACATGATTTGGGAATCCAAGGTGAGTCCGGGGGAGGAAGATCCCTACCTGAACGAATGGAACGACTTGATCGATGCCATTCGTGACGACAAGCCCTACAACGAGGTCAAACGCGGGGTTGAGGCGAGCATCGTTTCGAACATGGGTCGCATGGCTGCCCACACCGGCAAGGAAATCACGTTTGACCAAATGCTGAACTGCGAGCACGAAATGGCCCTGGGCGTGGACAAGTTCACCAATGACTCATCCGCTCCGCTGATTGCTGATGCCAGCGGCAGATATCCTGTGCCGCAGCCGGGCATCGTTACGGCCCGCGAATATTGAGCCGCCGACCGGTTATTATTCCATCCCGTCGGTACTTTTTCGCAGCGCGGCGGAGCTGCATGCAAACGCGTCCATTCAGGTTCATCAAACTGCAGTGGATGCAGTTTTCCAATAGACCGCGTATCGCTCTCCAAACAGCTTGTAGAGCGGAATCAGGGTAATGGCGTGGGCCTGGCCAGTGGTTTGGAAGGTCAAGGGCTCACCCGTGACGGGCTTCAACCAATATGCTGAATCGCCCGGGCCCGTGCTGATGACGGGGGCGGGGATGGGATCTCCCTTGGGCGAAGTATCGAATTCGCAATAGAACATTGCCTTGGTGAGGCCTTCGGTTCCCAACCGTCCTGCCAACACCAGAGGCCCGTACATTGCCGCCTGAAGGGTCTTGTCGTCGGGCATGCTCTCAATGTGCAAGCTCATTGGCAACCTCACTTCCACCCGGTCGCCTTCGCTCCACTTCCGGTCGAGCGTGAAGTAGCTGGATGGGCTGGAGAACGCACCCACCGCGGTTCCATTAACTTTCACCATCCCCCCGGCGCGTGCCCACCAGGGGATGCGGATGTTCAGCGCCATCTCCACCGGCCGGTCAGAATGCACCACAAGGGTTGTTCCTTCCTCCTCCGGGAAGTTGGTTTGCTGTTCCAGGCGCACACCCTTTTCAGCCCAGTTCACTTCCGAAGCGATGAAGAGGTTCACGTAGATATTGCGTTCATCGTGGAAATAGATGGAATCGCCCGTTTTGGCGAACTCTTCAATTCCAGTCCCGGTGCAGCACCAGAAGGAGTAGTAGGCGGTATTGAAGTACTTCCAAAAGCCCGAGCCGAGCGGCAGGAAATAGCTCATGCTGCCGTCCTCAAGGTTCTGGGTGCCCAAGCGGCTGTTGAACAAGGTGCGTTCGTAGTAGTCCATCACGCGGGGGTCGCCCGACCAAGTGTAGAGGTGGCGCGCCAGCTTGAGCATGTTATAGCTGGTGCAGCACTCCTGATTGGTCTTGCTCAGTTGCGAGGCGAGCTGGCCGGGAGGCGTGCGCCAGAACTCATCGTTGGTTGTGCCTCCCGTGCAATAGCATCGATCGCTTGTGACCGTGCGGTAGAAGAACGATGCGATGTCGTAATAGCGCTGCTCGCCCGTCATTTCATAGCGGCGCGCGGCGCCGATGACTTGCGGAATATGCGTGTTGCCGTGCATTCCCTCCAGCTCGTCGCGGCGGACGGCCAGGGGATCGAAGAACGCCGCCTTCTCAAACCGTTCGGCCAGGTTCTGGTGCATCGGCTTCCCGGTTATGGCATAGAGGTTCCACAACACCTCATTCATGCCGCCGAATTCCTTCTGCAGGACTCTCTGCATCAGTTCGTCGCTGGTGCTCTCCAGGTAGCGCTGCACCCACCATGCCATGCCCACCGCAACGTCCAGCGCCTCATCGTTGCCGCAGTGATGGTACATCTCCAGAAGTCCGGTCATGGTCTTGTGATATTTGTAGAAGGGACAGACCACGCGGCGCTCCTCGCGCAGGCGGTCAAAGTGCTCCTCGGGCACAGCGCTCAGATAGCCGCTCTTCAGCTGCTTCTGGCAGTGGGCCAGTTCACTCACCATGGCGCCGGCCTTCTCCTTCAGTTCAACATCTCCGGTGGCCGAATACATGAGGGCGCAGGCGGAGAGGTAGTGCCCCAGGAAGGCCCCGCGCATCTCCGTATCCGGCTTTTCCCAACCGCCGAGCGGTTCGGCCGACGAGGGCAGACCGGCCGTCAGACGAAACGTGTGCAGCAGCCGGTCGCTGGAGAGCAGGTGGAGATAGCGGCGGTCAGCATCCTGGGCGTCCAGGAACGGCCCTTTTCGCAGTCGAACCAGCGACAAGGGGAATGGCTCAACTACACCATGAATCTTTTCGCGCCGGGGCGAAGTGCTTTTCGCTGCGGCTGTGCCTGCTTGCCCAGACTGCGGGGATGCGGCCCGAAGCCCCCCTGGCATCAACGCCGCCCCAGCCGCCGCTGCCGAATGCACAAACTGGCGCCGGGTAATTCGATGAGAATTCGTCATGGCTTCTCCTATTTCGGAGAGCGATGATACAACAAGTTGCTTGTTGTGAGGAGCCGCGATTTCGGTGGGGGTTTCGGCGGGAGTCAGGAGGCTGCGGAAGAGTTGTAGCGGCGGGTTCATCCCGCCATGCCCGAATTGCGAGGGCTAAGGTCATGGGGCAATAAGGCAGGGTGGCGAAGGGTGGCCAGCGCTGAGCCGGGGTTGTCCACAATACGCACAAAATCAAAGGGCAAATCACCCGAAAAATTCCTTTGCCTGTCCCCAAAATCTCCATGGTAGAATCTGGGAATGCCACCAAAAAAGAAGAAGAAAAAGAGCCCGGTAAAGGCGAAGAAAGTCTTGAAAAAGAGGCCCGCGCAGAAGAAGAAGGCGCCCCCCAAGAAAGCTGTCTCCAAGAAACGTGCAGTGCCAAAGAAGGGCAGAGCGCGCGGCAAGAGCCGGACCGTGGAGACCGAACTGTTCGAGCCCGCGGGGCTGGGAGCGCGCTCGGGTGGTCAGTCGGGGAATTTGCAGGGATTGTCCAACACTGCATTGGCGGATTCAGAGAGCGTGGACGAGCTGCTGGAGGAAGGCAACACTTTCGAGGCCGAAGCAGTGGAGGGCGTGGAAGACGCTCCCGAGGCCGATATCAGCGAGGTAAGGACCCACGAATTCCCGGAAGACGACGTCCCCGAGGAATATTTGGATCAAGACTAGCATTCCCCGGATGGGGACAGAATTGCGAACGAGACTCACACGACGTGAACTCCTATCCATAACGATGGCAACAGCAGGGGGAAGCCGATTCGAGACGGCATCAGCCCGGACCAGGATCGAGCCTCCTCCGTCTGAATTCGATGGACGCAAGGTCAGCGAAGCGACGTTCAGCTTTGTGCAAGAGTGCGCGCGTGATGATGGAGGTTTCTCACCCTCGCCCGATCCCCAATACCGGGGCAACTCCGACACGAAGGAAAGCGACCTGGCTGCGGTAACCTATGCCGCGACGCTGGCAAAGACATTGGCATGGGAACTGCCGCACCGGGAGAAGTCCGCGGAGTTCGTTCAGCGTCATCAGTTGCCGGAGGGGACCTTCGTCAATTTCCAGGGAGCCCTGAACCCCAAGGATGACCTGGCGATCCTCTACAACACCACCCAGGGCTGCGTAGCCTTGCGAGCCCTGGGGGAGAAGCCCAAAGTCGATCCCGTCCATGCGCTGGACCGTTTCTTCGCTGGGGATTCCTTCAAAAAACTCCCCTGGTATACCCTCAGCTTTTATCCTCTGTTTTATGCTGCTCTCGACAGGCCCATGCCCCGGGAATACCAGGAGTCCATTGCCCTCCATATGACGCAGAACCAGGCAGCGGATGGCTACCTCGGCAACCACGTTGCCGCCACTTTCCATATGGTTCACTTTTTCCGGCTGACGGGCGGTCCCACCCCGCGTGCGGACGCCATTGTAAAACGGGTCCTCCGTGACCAGAGGCCGGATGGCGGCTGGCATCTTAAGGAACCGGATTGGGACGTTCACGCCTGCTTTGACGCTGTGTTTATCCTGCGCCAGTTAAGTTGGGATTCGGCGGCATCGCGTGCCGCGATTAACCGTGCCGCGCGGTGGGCGCTGACCAACCAAAACCCGGACGGGGGATTCGGCCACTTCCCCGGATGGCACTCCGATATGGACGCTGTCTATTTTCAGCTTGGAACGCTGATCCAGGCGGAGCAAATCCCCGGGGCAAAGTACGACCTTCCCGACGCCGAAACTCTCAGTTGGGGACACGCCATGAAGTTCGGAAAGGTCTGCGCCCGCCCCAGGCTACCGTGATTTGCGGCTGACGTAGGCCGTTCCGGGAGTTGTTTCCGTAGGGGCGCTTCGCGAAGCGCCCTCGCTCATCTCATCCCCGATTGCGCAAGGGCAGTTCGCGCGGCGTATTTAATTCTCAACATGATAGGCGAGCAGGACCGTAGAGGCGGCTTTATGCCGCCATTCTGCAGGGCCCAACTGCTCTCTGCCTTCCATAGAGGCGGCGGTATGTATCCCGATCTGATCGGGACGCTGCCATGGCGAGGTAAACTCGCCTCTACGGCAGCACTCTGTAGCGGCGGTCCGCGCTTTTCATATATTGAATGGATTCTGACCAATTACGGTCGATTTGCGGTTCATTCTCTACCACCGCACTGGCGCAGAAATTCAGCAACATCCTGATGACCATACTTCAGTGAATAGTGCAAAGGCGTCTGGCCTTCGTTGTCCCTAGCATTGACATCCGCGTTGTTCGCGAGCAGCACATCCGCGACATCTTTACTTCCTGCGTAATGCAAAGGCGTCTGGCCTCCGTCGGCCTTGGGATCAACACTTGCCCCTCTGGCTAGGAACAATTTCACCACGTCAACGTGACCGTTAAGAACCGCCCAGTGCATAGGGGCATAATCGCTCTGGCCTTTGGCATTGATCTGGGCACGGCTGGCCAGCAGCAATTCCACGATGTCCATATGACCTTGCCACGCAGCGTGGTGCAAAGGAGCATTGCCAAGCTGGCCATTGGCGTTGACATCCGCACCTTTGGCCAGAAATAATTCCACCATGTCCTTTCCGCCCGTGGCCGCAGCAGCATAGCATAAAGGCGTCTCTGCGTAGTTGTCCCTGACATCGACATCCGCCCCGCCGGCCAGCAAGATTGCAGCAACTTCACTGCACGAAGAGGCTCGCGAGAATTTATTTATGGCCGCCAGGTGCAGTGGCGTCCTGCCGTCGGCATCTTTGCTGAAAACAAGATCAGGATGCTTCGTGAGCGTCATCTTGACCTCTTTTGTCTCTCCGAGTGCGGCCATGGCATGAATAGTGCCATAATCGTAGCCACCGTGTTTGCGCAGTAATTCCACTACATCCTTGCGGCCGGCATGAAGGGCCGAGCGAAAAGGGGTATTTCCGCTGTTGCTCTTGGCATTGACCTCAGCCCCATGCGACAGCAGAAATTCCACCGTGCCGGGGAATACCCCGTCATCTCCCCCAGTTGCCGCATAGTGCAGGGGCGTCCCGCCATCGTTGTCCCTGGCATTGATATCGGCGTTGTTGGAAAGAAGCAATTCCACTACGTCCTTCTTGTACCGATCCCACGCAGCCAAATGCAAAGGCGTCCTGCCTATGCTGTCCCTGGCATTCACATCCGCTCCCGAGGCCAGAAGCATCGCCGCCACATCCTTTCGCCCCCTGCGCGCGGCATGGTGCAACGGCGTCATGCCATTAATGTCTTTTTCAGTGGATCGAACCAGATCGGGATCTGTCTTGAGAAGCACTCTGACCTTCTCCAGGCTGCCCGCACCGGCAGCGTCATGAATGGAAGCCGGCTGCTCGGGTACAGAAACCGCTTTCGCTTCTGAAATCGTCGCGTGCGAGGATTTGGTTTGTGATGGCTGTCCGGAAGGCGGCAACGGATAAGAGGCAGCGGGCAAACCTATTGATTTCTTCTCTTCCGAGGAAGACATAGGCGATTCCCCAGTGCCGAATAGTCTCTTCAAAAAACCCATGGTTACTCCGTAAAATTGGGGGAACGGTTTTATGTGCCCTTTCTCCACCCCCCGGAGGAAAAGGTCTCAGGTATCTTTGCCCGGCTACCTCCTCCCGTTTTTGCCGAAATCGATTCTGTAGTCTAGTTCACACCAACTCGATGGATACTCGTCGCCCCACCATGGCTGCGGCGCGCTGAAGACTGGAAAGTGTGATGTCGTTTTTTGGATCGAGCCGACGGTCAACCTGGGTCCGGCTGGTCTTCAGCAGTGTCGCCATTCGCGACTTTGATATTTTCTTTTTCTTCATGGCTTGGCCGAGCCGCCATGCGACGACCTCCTTCACAGCCTGGGCTTGCGCCTCTTCAAAGATGCATTCCTCTCTGAGGAAATCATCAATGCTCGAACCCATACGTTTCTTGCTCATGGTCGGTCTCCGGCGATCCCTTCAGCGGCTCTCGCAGCGGTGGCAGGTGTCGCATATATCAGAATCATCGTATGCATCGCCCATTCCGACTTAATTTTCCGCAAATCGCGGTTAACATCACGTTTTCTCGCCAATTCTGACACGTTCCGAAGGTCATTCATACCTTAAAAACCCGCATTTGCAGCCCCAAAGCAGGGTAGCGCGTCTATAACGGCATCGGCGTTGTCAAGCAAAACTTC
>PLSX01000108.1 GCA_003165315.1 Acidobacteriota bacterium | reverse complement strand
AGCGCCAGGGTCGCCGTGCCCGTATTGTCAAGTGAAGCCTGCCCCAGGGAGACGCTTCCATTCTTAAAGTTGATGCTGCCGGTCGGAACCGAGCTGCCAGTCTGCGCAACCGTGGCCGTCAGGGTTACCGGTTGTGCCAGAGTCGCCGGATTTGGCGTGGCACTAACGGTAACCTGCTCCCCTAAAGGGCCGGTGCCATATTCCAACCCCCCTATTGACGGCGGGCTAGGCCGCGTGGCCCCGTAGTAATCAATTGTCAAACCGGAGACTGCTATTCCTGCATGAATGGCAGGCGACCCGCTGGCAAGCTGGAAGTTAAAGTTGTCCAGCACAGATTCCGGTGGCCACGCTCCCTGAGCAGGTTCACCTACGAAATTCGGGTCAGAACAAATGATCCCGTTCACTCCGCAAGTGTCACCATTCCTGATGCCGTACTCCACGTTGTGACTTGCCGTGAAACTCAATGTTGGATCGCCCGTGTTGTTGTAATAAAGCCCAGGAGCCTCCCCGCTATTCGGGTAGTAACTCGTTCCTGTTGAGTACCCCAGGAAGATGTTGTCAATGAACTGGTTGGTCGTCGCGCCACAGGTGCCAGATGAAGCGCACCCAATATCAAAGAACGTCGGGGCGTACCCGACTACTGTGTTTCCTGCGATGAGGATGGTAGAGTTAGACCCATCCCACAAGGCAACAAGGTCTCCTGCGGCGCGGCAAAAACCAGAAAGATACGAACCACCGAGGCCCGTGGACATATTGAAATTTTGCGCTGCACCCGGAATCTGCTGCGCCATACGATAGCAGTTCCCCTCAATCAAGTTATTCTCAATAGTGATTGTGGAATTTGCACTTGATCCCCATTTTATCTGTTGGCCCATGTTGCCGTACCAGACAGAGTTCGTGAGAACGCCTACTGTTGATGCCACGTGCGGCCCGATGAATCCATCTTTGGTGTTGTAGATCGTCGTGCAGTGATCACAGATAAGCTCGCTAAGAATTGAACTCTGTCCGGTTCCACCCTGCCCCGACCACGAATCTCCAAACCCTCCGCTATTGGTATCCCAGCAAGCCACTGCGGGGAACTGCGTATTCACGATGGGGTACTGCTCCTGACAGCCGTTGCCCTCCATCCACACATAATTTGCAATGATCGCTGAACCCGCAGCATCCGGCGTTCCATTGCCATCATCAAAGTTCCACCCGGCGAAGTCATTGAATCCGGCGAATACGCGGGTCATCGTAATCGGTCCCCCTATAGGGCCTGACAAACCGCTTTGACCCATGCCGTGAATGTACAAGTCTTGCATGGTGATATTCCCAGTGCTGGTATTTGTCCCGATGCCATCCCCGGCGTAATCACCAAGCGGAGGGCTGGTAGAACAGCTGGTGGGATAAGCCGGAACGCCAACCCGGCTACAAGCTCCATTGTGTGTGGTGATTTCCAGCCCTTCGAGATCGACATATTGACTTCCACCTACACTGAGTACATGTCCTGCCGCAAACCCCCCAAAAAGCTGTGTCAGATTGTTAGGAGTGTAAGGGTACGTCATCACGGGGTTACAGGTGTAGGTTCCATAGGCACAAGCTCCAAGAATTCTGGTGTGTGCCCCCGAAGTTCCACTAGGCGGATGCGGAGCACCCGAACCATAAGGATCACCGGCGAGTCCGAAATAACTTGAACCAGTGTAGGCCGAGCTTGCATTCGGCCAACCGATACGCCATGGACCATTGCGAATTACATAAGTGTCGCCGCCCGCTCCAATCCAGCCCCACGCGGGAAAAGTAGAGCCGTCTATTGCGTAGCTTCCATCCTGCCACAAATAGCGAACGTCATTGAAGGCGCAATTCTGGTTTACCCCCGAACCGCCCGTGGATGCATAACTGGCATCGTACTGGCCATTGCACTGACCGGTCGTTACGTTGACCGAGTAGCGAGTTCCACCGTCTGAGCGCACGTACCACGTCGTTGCGTGGGCGCGGCAAACCCCGAAACCGCAAAGCAAAAGCGCGAATAAAATCAGTTTCCGCATTTCAATTCACCAACTCGTTCCGTCTTCATCGGCAGTTTCAGTAGCGGCCTCAAGCCAGGAGCTGTTACATCTGATTACCTACTGAGTACCGTTATTCATTGAGCATACGCTTAGGTAACTCACAAATAGGTGACCAATATCACCACAGCGAGTTACTTTGGTGCAAATAGGTTTGAGATCCACAGAATTTGTCGGCAGCTCTGTTGGGGACATGAGCAGTTTGTGATCAGGATTCTGCTCTCCGGGGATCAACCGATCAGGGAGGATCGGCTCCGCATCGATGCCTCGAGGCCGAGGCAGAAGTCAGGATCTGCATTCATTTGGGAGAGCAATCAATAGATGATGAAGCGCATTGAATATTTATGCTTAATAATCAGAAAATAAATAACTTAATTCCAGATGTTGAAGGAGGAAACGAGAAATGGGAGGAAGAAAGTAAGGCCCTCTCATAGGCCTGCACGGTCTTCTTCCCAATCGAGATCCAGGATAGTTCGCCAAAGTCCATCCCGCGCACCCTGCTGCCTAGACGCTCCCGCAGGTCGGCATCGCATACCAAACTATTTAACGCATCGGCAAATAGGCCTGCATCCTCGGGATCGACGAGCAACGCGTTCTCCCGGTCCGTCAGCAGCTCCCTAAACACGGGTAAATCGCTAGCCACGATCGTCTTTCCCAATGCCAGCCCAGTTGCCAGCGCCCCGCTAGTGGTAATCGCACGGTAGGGATAAACGACCACGTCCGCAGCTCGATACAGGGCCACCAACTCCCGGGCGGAGATGAACCGTGGCTCCAGTTGTACGCGTTTTAGCCCCAGGCTCTTCACCTGCTCGCGAATCTGGTCCAGCAATTCGGGTGTCCCGGTGCCCACAATCGCCAGTTGGCAATTGCCACCGTGGGCCTCAACCCGCTGCCACGCGCGAAGCAGGAGATCGACTCCTTTATAGGGAAAGATGATCCCTTGCCACAGAACCAGCACCGTACCCGGCTTCTGCTCGAAACCCGGCGGCATTTGCTCTGAGCCGCCTGCCGGCAGATCATAAAAAAACGGCCCATGCGG
>PLSX01000199.1:1786-75368 GCA_003165315.1 Acidobacteriota bacterium | reverse complement strand
ATTCTGATGTGGGACACCACACTAGGGTCAATGAATTCTTGACTATGGGGACTTCACATTTTGTTGGAATCATCGCCTGGTGGGAGGTGTCCCACGGGGGGCAACGATGAAAAGAAAAGTCCACGGTCAGCAAATATATGATGGCTACCCGCCCCTTCTTTAGTCGTCAGTCGCTAATCCCTTGTCACTGAAACAGCCGCGGGACAAACTGGTGCAGATAATCTCTCCAATTGATCCAGGTGTGCATGCCGGGCGACTCCAGGAGCTCGACACTGAAGCCGTGCTTTTTCAGAAGTTCAACGGTCGACCGGGTGATGGGGATAAGAGAATCGTCTTTACCCGTGGCGAACCAGATAACTCGCAGGCCTTTTTGGGCGTTGGCATCATTCAGCCCCGCGCCGAACTTGGACTCAATCTCCTCCGGTGTCTGCCTGAACCATCCGGCGCTGAAGACGCCGATGTAGGCAAATTTATTGATATTCGCCATGCTGATATTCAAAGTCTGATATCCGCCCATGGAGAGGCCGGCGATGGCCGTATTGTTCCGGCCGGGGCGCACGCGATAGTGGCTCTGCACGTAGGGCATGATGTCCTGAGTAAAGTCCTTTTCAAACTCACCGTTCCTCAAAGCCGCCATGGCGCCATCGGAAGCTTTAACCGGCGTATGTCCCGCCGGCATCACCACAATCATTGGCTTTGCCTTGCCCGCGGCAATGAGGTTGTCCAGAATGACGTTGGCGCGCCCCTCCGAGGTCCAATCATCGTCGGACCCGCCCGATCCGTGCAGGAGGTAGAAGACGGGGTACTTTCCCTTGCCCATCTCATAGCCCGGAGGCGTGTAGATATGCATGCGCCGCAGAATGCCGAGAGATTTGGATGGGTACCAGACCGAAGCCACAGCGCCGTGCGGGACGTCCTGAACATCCTGGTAATCGAGGCCGGGAATGGAAACCACGGTCTCATCATAATTTAGCTCCTGGCTGGCGAGCGGGTTGCGCGGGTCGGCCACCTGCACGCCATCCACGACGAAATGATAACGGAATGTTCCAGGCATCAAGGGTCCAAACGTCACGGACCAGACGCCATCTGGTCCGGCTTGAAGAGCGTGTTCGATCTTCTTATCTTCTTCCGGACTGTTGAACCATTCACCCTTTACCGACACTGTCTTCGCGTCAGGAGCGTACAGACGAAATGTGACTTGCTTGTCCGGAAGCACTTCGGGAGAGACGAGGGTGTCATTGGGAGTTCGGGGGCGTGACGGCGCCGGCGGTGTTGGGGCGGCCGGCTTCGGCGGTTGCTGGCCGAAACTGAAGCTGGCAACCAAAATTGCAAATGTTAGTGTAAGAAATAGAATGGAACGTTTCGAGATAGCCATCAATGTCCTCCCACCCAAAATTGCGATTTATATTCTCCGGCTTCAGGCGCAAACAGCCCCGATCCATCGCGGTGGTTATTCTATGCCCGCAATTCTCAAGAAGCTAGCTCCACCCTATGCCTTGACTCATGCGGTGCGGTGCCAAGGCACGTTCGCAGTAGATATTTGGGGAAGAGTCCCGGGGTCTTTCCAATCCCACCCATCGCGGAGGTGAGCAGATTGGCGGGCGCCAATCTACCTTGCGTTCTTCGCGTCGGTCTTGAATTAGTTTCAGTCTTATTTTAGAATAAGATTTGAGGTGATGACATGCTCAAGGCCCGTGTATCGTCGCGAGGACAGCTCGCCCTTCCCAAACAAGTTCGTGACCAATTGGGTCTGGTCGAAGGTGACTGCCTTTCCGTGCGGGTTGAGGGTGACGATGTAATCCTGAGGAAAGCGGTGACGGGGAATTGGCGGGAATGGGAAGGACGGTTCAAAGGTTCCGACCTGCTGGGTGATCTGGCGCGCAATCGGCGAAAGGAGCAGACGCGTGACCGCAAGCGTTCTTGACTCCTGGGCGATTATCGGCTGGCTCCTGGGTGAAGAGCCGGCGCGAACTAAAGTGCGCGAACTTCTGGAGCAAGCTTCGCGCGGCAACGCCAAGGTCAGTATTTCGTTGATCAACGTCGGCGAAGTCTTCTACCTGATCGCCAAACGCCATGGGGCTGTTCACGCTGAGCGGTTCCTTGCCGACCTTGCCATGATGCCGATTCAGTCCCTCCTGCCCGATCGGAAGTTGATACTTGGCGCCGCCCGCTTGAAAAGCCGCTACCCTATATCTTATGCCGACGCCTTTGCCGCGGAAACTGCCAGGAATCAGAATGCGAATCTGATGACCGGGGATCCGGAATTGTGGCAACTCTGCCAGCACGAGCCGATCGATCTCCTCTGGTTGGGCAAGAAGCAAGCCCCCTGAGCCTTCCCGCAGGCACAGCTTTTCACCCACTATTTGGCGCTGTTATCAGGTTCGTCCGCCCACCGTAAGGCTTCAATCGAAAATTGGCATTTCCTCGGTGACTTGATGATTGGGTTCACCATGATCCCTTCTGGCTTTGCATTATGATGCGGATTGGGTACTCTTGAAGGTACGGCGCGAATTTGGGCAATGATTGGCCGGGGCCATTTTTGTTCGTAAACAGGGGGATTCAATGTTGAATTTGCACCAGGTTCCGTTGAAGGCTCGTTCGTCGAACCAGATGCGGCTCGCTCTTATGACCGGCGCGGTTGCGTTGCTGTTCTGTATTCCACTTCAATCCGCCGGTCCCGAAATCCAGCCCGCATCAAACGTCACGCGAGCTACGCTTCCCAATGGACTTCGTGTTGTTGTGGTTCGCGACACGCTTTCCCCTGTGGTGACCACGGTAATGAACTATCAGGTAGGCTCGAACGAAGCGCCAGAGGGATTTCCGGGAATGGCCCATGCCGAGGAACACATGATGTTTCGCGGCAGTCCGGGCCTTTCGGCCGATCAACTGGCGGACGTCTCGGCGGCTATGGGTGGCAATTTCAATGCCGATACGCAGCAGACTGTAACGCAGTATTTCTTCACCGTCCCGGCAGAGGACCTTGACGTTGCCCTTCACCTTGAAGCCATTCGCATGAGCGGGGCTCTGGACACCGACGACTTGTGGAAAGAGGAGCGCCCCGCCATTGAGCAAGAGGTGGCCTCGGACCTTTCCAATCCCCAATACATGTTCTACACGCAGTTGCTTGACGCCATGTTTCAAGGAACACCCTATGCTCATGACGCGCTGGGCTCGCGGCCGTCGTTCGATAAGACCACGGGGGAGATGCTCCACAAGTTCTTCGATACCTGGTACGCGCCCAATAACGCCGTATTCGTGATCGCTGGCGACGTGCAGCCGGAACACGTTCTGGCGGAGGTCAACAACCTATTCGGCGGGATATCCCAAAAGAAGATCCCCGCGCGGCCCGAAGTGAAATTGGAAGCGGTCAAGGGCAAAGCGCTGGCCCTTCCCACGGACCTCCCTTATGGGCTGGCCGTGATCTCATTCCGCCTGCCGGGTTCAAACAGCCCGGATTTTGCCGCCACCCAGCTCCTGGCCGATGTGCTCAGCAGCCAACGCGGTTCGTTGTACGCCCTTGTTCCGGAAGGGAAGGCGCTCGATGCCGGCTTCCAGCTTTCGACACTTCCCGAAGCGAGTTTGGGCTATGCCATGGGGGTCTTTCCCCAAGGTGGCAATGGCGATGAGATGGTTAATGAAATCAAGAAAATCCTGGCCGACGACGTTAAGAACGGCCTGCCTGCGGACTTGATTGAAGCGGTAAGGCGGCACGAGATTGTCGACGCGGAATTCCAAAGGAATTCGGTTCAGGGGCTGGCGATGGCCTGGTCGGCAGCAGTGGCCGTGGAGGGAAGGGAATCGCCCGACGAGGATATTCAAGCCATTGCCAAGGCCTCCGTGGCGGATGTTACCCGCGTGGCGCGTCAATTCCTGGCCTCAAATGAGGCGATCACGGCTGTTCTTACGCCGCAACCGTCCGGGAAGCCGGTCTCCTCCAGCGCCTTTGGCGGCCAGGAGTCTCTGGCATCCAAACAGACCCATGAGGTTCCTCTCCCCGATTGGGCCACGAACGCCCTCAGCCGCCTGTCGGTGCCGGAATCCAGTGTGCACCCGGTGATCAGCACATTACCGAACGGACTGAAGCTCATTGTGCAGCCGGAGTCGGTCAGCAACACAGTCAGCGTTATTGGAGAGATCAAGAACAACCCCAACATTGAGGCGCCTATGGGAAAGGAGGGCGCAGGCAGCCTATTGAACGGCCTGTTTGAATACGGATCGACGAAGCTCGACCGGTTGGCATTTCAGAAAGCGCTCGATGACGCGGGCGTGGAAGAGGCTGCCGGTGCGGCTTTTTCAGTGCAGATGCTCCCCTCCCAGTTAGATCGTGGCGTGCAGCTTTTGGCGGAGAACGAACTTACTCCGGCCCTGCCGGAAGAGGCCTTCAAAATCGTACAGCAGCAGGTGGCCCAAACAGTGGCGGGCGAATTGGAAAGCCCGGATTTCCTGACCCGACAGGCATTGAATTCCGCGTTGTTCCCCAAGACGGATCCGACCTTGCGCCATGCCACGCCGTCTACGGTCTCAGCGCTGACCTTGCAAGACATCAAGGATTATTACCGACACACTTTTCGCCCGGATCTCACCACCATCGTGGTGATTGGAAATGTCACTCCGGAGCAGGCGAAGACGGTGATTGCCAAGTACTTCTCCGGTTGGAGCAGCGTCGGGCCCAAGCCGGAAACCGATTTGCCGCTTGCACCGCCCAACAAAGCAGCCACCACCGCCGTTCCCAATGCGCGGCGCGTTCAAGACGACGTAACTCTGGCGGAAACCCTGGGGCTGAACCGCTTTAATCCCGACTACTATGCCCTCGAATTGGGTAATCATGTTCTTGGTGGTGGATTCTATGCCACGCGTTACTATCGTGACCTGCGTGAAAAGGGGGGGCTGGTCTACACCGTTTCCTCGTCCTTCAGCGTGGGTAGGAACCGCGGGGTTTATGAGGTGCAATATGGGTGCGATCCACCCAATGTTTCCAAAGCCCACAATATCGTGGCCCGAGATTTGAAAGACATGCAGACCGCCCCACCCACCGTGCACGAACTGGAGGAGGCAAAAGCCCTGCTGTTGCGGGAGATTCCACTTGCCGAGTCTAGTGTGGATACCATTGCCGGCGGCATCCTTTCACGGGCGGCGCTCGGCCTGCCTCTGGATGAGCCGATCCAGGCTGCCCACCGCTACATAGCCCTCACGCCCGAGGACGTCCGTGCCGCCTTCGCCAAATGGATTCGCCCAGACGATCTGGTGCAGGTAACCCAAGGCCCCGCACCGCAGTAAGTTTTCGAACTGTTCGGTTTATCGTGAGAAATTGGAGTGAGAAATTGGAGCTGTTCCTCGCCCGTAGAATTCGTTAAAATATGGCGCAAACTGAGAGTAGTATGTGGGGCAGGGGATTTCATTATGAAAGTATCGGTCTGCCATTTGGCTCTTCTTGCGGGATTGTGCTTCCTGCCATCGACTGCCATTGCGCAAGTGATGGATGAAATTCGTAATAGTGGATTGTATTACGGTGCTCAACAACTCAAGGTTGTGGCGGGTAAAGTGTCAACCCCAAGTGGGGATCCCGTTCCCCGCGCCCGGGTCGAGGTACTGAACAATGCGGGAGCCCCTCCTCGGGCTCTTCAGACTGACAACCGTGGGATATTTCAAACCGACTTTCAATTTGTGACGAATAGCGATGAGGTTCATCACTTCAATGTAACTCTTACGGTAACAAAGAAGGGTTTTGAGGTGGCGCATAGGATTTCGGATATTTCTCCTGCAAAGGTCGTGGGCATTGCCGTCACACTTCGGCCCATAAAGCCCGCAGATCCATCCCAGCTCTCGCTCGCTGACTTGATTCAAGATGTTGCCCCCAGACTCAGGCAACTCGGGCCTGGGGATGGGCTGGCAGCCAAGGATGAGAAGGAGTACTCCCGCGGCGTGCAAGAGTTCCTCGACCGTCATCACACGGAAGATGCTGTTTTGCACCTCGAAAAGGTGGCCAGAGCCAATCCCAAGTGCCTACGATGCCGCGCTACCTTGGCTCTGGCAGAGTTAAACTGGGGAGACTGGGATGACGCGCGACGTGAAATTGGAGAATCGGTAAATGCCTACCTGGCGGATCGAAAGATGGGCAACTTTGAAACCTTGTTTGTTCATGGAATCCTTTCGGGTTGGGACGGCGACACCGAAAGGGCGACTGCCTATTTGACGGAGGCCGTCAAGTTTGCGCCTTCGGACGCGCTGGCGTTTCAGGAATTGGGACGAGCCCAGTGCCTGGACTTGGAATGGCTTGCCGCCAGCGAATCACTTAAGAAAGCCCTTGACGCGGGCGCGGGCCCGGATGCTCGACTCATGCGGGCAGAGGCATTATCCTGGGCAGGAACACCCAACGACGCTGAATCCGAGCTGAACCTCTACCTGAAAGGGCGCGATCCCAAGAACATGCCACCCCGGGTTCGCTCCATCTGGGCAAATATCCAAGCCAAGAAAAAGGACGAAGTCGCGTTCGTTGCGGTCAGCGCCAAAGCCAAGGCTCGAGGCCAGGAGCCAGTGGATTATCTCCACCACCCTCCCACGAAGGACTTTAAGGACTTCGTGCCCGCCACAGACCAGGCACAGCTTCCGAATATCCTTGATGCGGTGGGCAAGACCGTTTCTGACCTTTTCGCCAACCTTCCCAATATCTGTTCTTTGGAGGATGTTCATCAGGAGAGATTAAGCCGGACTGGGAAGATCGCCTCGGCCCAGGATTACAGGTACCGCTATCTGCTCACAACCCCTGATCAACGTTGGGGGCCGGGCATTGACGAATTTCGTGCTGATTTGCGGGGAAAAGAAACATCTCAATTGGGATCCTCCGACACCTATATGTTGACCTCGGGATTTGTATCGGCTCCATTGGTTTTCCATCCCGCCTACCAGAGCGGAAGCACCTTCCGGCTGCTCGGACTCCAGAAACTAAACGGCCGAAATACATTTTTGATTGCGTATGCGCAGGAACCCGGTAAGACGCGGATTTACGGAAGCTTTCAACAAGGCAAGAATATCAGCGTGACTTATTCCCAGGGAATGGCTTGGATTGATTCGGAGAATTACCAGATCGTTCGTCTCACTACAGATCTCTTGAGACCTGCTTCCCTGGTCAGGTTGGAAAAGGAGACTACGGAAATTGACTTTAACGAGGTTCATTTCAAGAAACAGCCAAGGAGTTTCTGGCTTCCAAACAGCGTGATGGTCACTCTTGATTGGAATGGGAGAGTTCTTCGCAATAGGCATGCTTATTCCGATTTTCTGGTCTCCAATGTGGATTCCTCACAAAAAATCGGGAAGCCCAAAGACGCTGAAAAAACCGCGGAAGAAATTGAGCCGCTGTCCGTCCCATCCGCTAAGACTTCGCTTTCACCTGCGCCCACTTTACCCAAGCCCTGATCCGCTTTTGTTGTTCAGCCGTCCCGGTTATTAGAGACGCCACCCACACTTCCCAGTTATAATAGCCCATTGACTTGCGGTTTTCCTTTTGCCCGAGCCTTCGTTCCTCCCCCGGTGGAATGCGTGGCGCTGGCCGCATTCGGCCAACGTCCTGAGCTCGGCACACGTAAGGCCACTAAGAGAAACCCAGTGTAACTCGAACCCTATCATTGAGGCGCAGATGGCGATCCACAGCATTTATACAATCTCACAAGATGATCCCGAGGCCCGGAATTGGCTGGCTTTTTTCCGACGGCGCGGATACTCAAACCTGACCAATGTTCGGATTGAACGGGTCGTTTGGCTGGAAGGCTCCTTTAATCTGGAACGTCTGATGCCTCTGTTCATCAACCCGCTTTACCAGGTTCCGGCAGAAGAGTCACAACTCGATCCTGAGCAAGGACCCATCGTGGAGGTCGCTTATCGACCGGCCGTTACTGATCCGGAGACGCCTTCCATCCTGGCCGGGGCTCATGCTCTGGGAGAAGACGGGTTGCTGTTCGCGCGCTTGAGCCGTCGATATCAATTCACAGGACTTGATGAGGCTGGGGCAAAAGGCCTGGCCGCCCGCTTCCTTTACAACAAAGTCGTGGAGCGGATTCGGGCTCCTCAAGAGGCGGTGGCGACGCTGCGGCCCAGCGGGAAACCGGATCCCGTGGGTAAGGTTTCATTACGGGGGCTCTCCGCCGATGAGCTTGTTGCCTTGTCACGCGAACGCTCCTGGTATGCCCCGCTATCGCAGATGAAGGTGATTCAGGCACATGAGCAGGAACGCGGGCGGCCTTATACCGATGCGGAGATCGAGATTCTAGTGCAGAGTTGGAGTGACCATTGCTATCACACCACGTGGAAAAGCCTGGGGCTGCTGAAGAAACTGATGGCCGCAACGCGGGAAATCAATCATCCCCTGGTGGTTTCCTCATTTACTGACAACGCCGGCGGCATGGATTTTGCCGATGGCTGGGTGGTGACTATCAAAGGCGAGACCCACAATTTTCCCAGTTCCATCGCGCCCTTTGGAGGAATCGCCACTAAACATGGTGGAGTGATCCGCGACACATTGGGTTTCGGCAAGGGGGCGTACCCCATTGGCGGCACCACTGTCATGGGGACTCTGGACCCACGCCTGGCAGAGAAAGACGTGCCAAAGGGCGCGTTACATCCGGAATTAATAGTTTCGGAATCGATCCGGGCCACCGCATATTACATGAACCCGATGGGGATTCCCATGATGCACCCCATCTACCGGATTCATCCGGGTTACGCCAAGTGTTTTGCCCTGGGCCACTCGCTGGGCCTCCTGCCCAAAAAATATGTGCACAAGGACCAACCCCAGGCGGGCGATATTGCGGTTTTGTTTGGGGGCGCAACCGGGCGCGATGGCGTCCATGGCGCAACCGCTAGCTCCGCGGCTATGACCGGTGAAACTTTGGAGAAAGAATCAGCCGCCGTTCAGATCGGCCACCCCATAACTGAGCGGCGGTTCACCACGGCAATTCCATTTCTGCGCGACAATGAGTGTATTCGCACCATTACAGACTTGGGTGCGGGTGGTATTTCCTGTGCCGTAGGAGAAATGGGAGCGGATACGGGGATCGAGATCGATTTGGATGCCGTACCGCTGAAGGACCATAGCCTTACCGCCTGGGAGATTCTTCTCTCCGAGTCGCAGGAGCGGATGTTGATGGCCGTACCGCCGGAAAAATTGGAGGAAGCGCAGGCAATTATGCGGCGGTTTGAAGTTGACTCCTGCATCCTTGGGCACTTTACCAGTACCGGCCGCTTGGTGGCGAAGTGGCAGGGCGAAACCGTGGTTGACTTGAATATGGTTTTTCTCTGGCGCGCCTGCCCGATTGATCCCATACCGACGGCTGCGCCGGTACGTTGCCTTGAGCCCGTCAAGATTGCCGAGCCCCAAACCCGCGATGATTGGGACCGCGCGATTGAGGGCGTTCTGACCCATTATCACTGCGCTGACCAAAGCTCAGCAGGTACCCGCTATGATTCCACTGTGCAGGGCCGGACCGCGGTGGGTCCGTATGCGGGGAATAATCATCGTATGCCCACCAATATTTATGTCTCTGCTCCACTGCGCGGCAAGCCGAATGGCGTCATCACTACCCTGGCTTTCAATCCCTTCTATGGCGAGATTGACCCCGCTGTGATGGCGCGCTTGATGATGTTTGAGGCGATTACCAAAGCAGTGGTGGCCGGCGCCAATTATCATGAGATGGTTCTGTGCGATAACTTCTATACCCCGCGTGTACGCCCAGATACAGCTTTTGAGTTGGTGGAGATGGTGGATACCATCGCAAGTCTATCCGTTGAACTCGGTGTTCCGTTTATTTCCGGTAAGGATTCCAGCTCGGGGACATTTGAGTCTGGCGGACGAAGAATCGATGTGCCGCCCACCCTTGCCGTTGCCACCATGGGCCGCGTGCCCGATGTAAGGACGATCGTTACCAAGGAATTCAACCGAGCAGGGAATCGACTGCTGTTGCTCGGCCGCTACGATGCCGACGTTCTGGGAGGCACTGTTTACGCCGACTGCCATGGGCAGCGCGGGGATCGCTTGTTCGATGCCTACGACGCCATCTCCATGCAGGTCCAGTGGGATTACCTGATGGAGTTGCATTCCAGGGGACGATACGTTTCTGCTTCCGCCGTTGCGGAGGGTGGAATCCTGCTGCGGTTATTCGAGGCAGCGTTCGGATCCGGTCTGGGCGCGCGCGTGGACTTGCACGGAATTCCAGGCGCGAGACGAGATGGTTTAATATTCGGCGAGTTCATTGGGGCGTGCTTGCTTGAGGTTCCGCCGGATTTCCAAATTCCCACGCATTTGGCCGGAATCTCCCATCAGTTTATAGGGGAGGTGACGTCCGAGCCTCGTTTGACGCTGGTTGACCAATCAAACGTGCTATGGGAAGCAGCGGTGTCGCATTTGGCTGAGCTTTGGAGTGAAACTTTTCGTGAGGTAGTAAAATGAGCCTGGCAACAACTGCCATCTTGTACGCACCTGGAACGAATTGCCATGAAGAGACTGCCGCCGCGATTGAGCTGGCTGGCGGCAAAGCAGAACTGGTTTTGTTGAAGGACCTTCTTGGCGGGGAAGTCCGGCTGGACGATTACCAGGCAGCGGTGGTTCCGGGCGGCTTCTCCTATGGCGACCATTTGGGCGCGGGTAGGATTTTCGCCACCATGCTTGTGGCCCGTTTGCGCGACCAGTTGGTGCGTTTTCTGGAGGCAAAAAAGCCCCTACTGGGAATCTGCAATGGCTACCAGGTCTTGACGGAGGCGGGAATTCTTCCCGGTCGTACCCCCGGTCAGCGGGCGATGGCGCTGCTGGAAAATCAATCCGCCCGCTTTGAAGATCGCAAAGTGCGGATGATTGTGTCGAGCGAAAAATGCGCTTGGACAGAGGGACTGGCGGGACAAGTGCTGGATATGCCTTCCGCTCATGGCGAGGGGCGGCCCTTGTTTTGCGCCTCCGGCACGTCTTCTACTACGCGCGCCGTTTTTCATTATGGTGATGAGCAGGGTCGGCCCACAATGAACTACCCTGGCAACCCCAATGGTTCCCCCGGGGCAGTGGCCGGCATCACGGATGAAAGCGGCCTGGTGCTGGGACTGATGCCGCATCCCGAACGCGCGTCCCTTCCGGCCCATTACTCGCAAGATGGCTTGAGGATTTTCCAGAACTTGGTGAAGTGGCTGAAGCAATAGATTCACGCGGCCATGGAGGTCAAAGGTAACAAGGGTATCGGCGAAGAATCATGCTTGGGCCGAACTTGCGGTTGCATTTCGAAATATGCAGGTGACAGATTCCATCGCCCCGCTCTGGTCGCGGATTGGAAGTACAGAAGCTTCCACACGTCTCTTACTTCCATCCGGAATTTGGAATTCAATGGGATTCCTGCGGACTTCAGTGCCGGTCTCGAAGCACCTTCCAATCAAATCCGACAAGGCGGGAATTTCGCGGAAAATCTCCGTGTAACGGCGGCGTGACCATGTGTCAACAATGAGCATTTTGCGCGCAAGAGGATTGGAAAAAGAGACATAACCGGCGACATCAAAAACAATCAGCCCGTGTTCGAGCTCTCTTGCAACAAGCTCGAATTTGCGGGCGTTTTCTTGCGCCCGCCGCTCCGCGGCAATGAGCTGTTCCTGCAATGCCTGCTGGTCTGTCTTCAACTGTGTGACCACGGATTTTATCGTGGTGAGAGTGAAGGCGGCTTCGTCTTCCACGCGGACCTTTTGTGGCTTGGGCTTGTCAGCTTTCAAGTCGCGGCCAAACGACCGTTGGAGCAGGTAGACTGCCAGGATTAGTAATGTTCCAATCAGCGCGACGCCACCCATGAGCAGAATCAAATTCTGCGGGGTCAGCAATTTTCCCATAATCAGCCTACCATTCCCGATATGCGCAAGTAGCCGTCGAGAAGCCAGTTGCCATTCAGCGTGGCATAGATTGCGGCGATCCCCAAGAAGGTGCCGAACGGCCAAGCATAATCGCGAAACCGGGGGTTCATCGCAGTCATAATCAATGCGAGGATCGACCCTCCGAGCGAGCCTAGAAGAATCGTCATCAGCGTAAGGGGGACTCCGAGGAACGTCCCCACCATTAACATCAGCATGACATCACCGAATCCCAGGTATTCCTTCTGTTTTCCCCCCCAATGGTAGAATGCCTCACCCACAGCATAGAAAAGGCCGCCTCCTACCAGGGATCCTGCAACGGCGCCCGCGACTGATGCCGGGACGCCGTCCGGAAAGAGGCCCCAATGCCTGAATATCCACCCTAGCGGACGATCGTCCACGGGGATGAAAAAGCTGAACAAAAGGCCAAGCGAGATTCCAAAGATGGTGACGGTATGGGGAATTCGCCGGTCAAGCAGGTCTGTGAAAATGAGAACGATCAGCATCATCCCAAGCAAGGCGAATTTGATGAATTCTGCCCCAAATCCGTAGATGTGGAAAGTCAATACCAAAACCAGGGCCGTCACCGCTTCCACTGTAGGGTAGAGCGGAGAAATGAAAACGTGGCAATCGCGGCAACGTCCGCGCAGAATGAGATAGCTGATTACGGGTATGTTGTCGTACCACCGGATCGGGTGGTTGCACCGGGGACAGTGCGAGCGGGGATGGACAATCGATTCTCCCCGCGGCAGGCGGGAGATGCAGACATTCAGAAAGCTCCCAAAGATGAGGCCGAAAAGGCCAACGAAAATGTACACGATCGCCACGAAAAGCCGCTCCCGGTGTTAGGTCTTATCAGAATCCAATGCTCGAGCACAAAAGCCCGAAGGTCTTGATTTGCTCTTCGATTTTGTCATTCCATCTTCGAATCAGGCCACTAGGGTTGTCCGCCGCTTATCAGGCGACAATACAGAGCCTCAGTGTTGCTGACCATTATAGCAGCAGAAAATCCCTCGGCCCGCTTGCGCCCTTGGCGGCCGTATTCGATAAGAGTGTTGCGGTCACGTGAGGCAAGCAAAATGGCATCAGCCAATGATTCGGGCGAACCTGGTGGAACGAGCCAGCCGGTTTCATTCTCCACCACAATTTCCGGAAGGCCACCGACACGGGTTGCGACGACGGGAATGCCATAAGCCATCGCCCACAATGCCGATGAGCCCAGGCCCTCGGCCCTGGAAGGCATCAGGAAGAGGTCAATGCCCGGGAAGAGATCAGCAAGCTTATTGATCTGCCCGATGCGTACAACTCGGAAGCTTTGGGGATTGGAGGCGTTCTTCAGGTTGGGGTTGGGGATACCGACTTGCTCTCCGGCGAATACCAATCGCGCCTGGGGCAGTTTTTCTGTGAGGAGGGCGAAGGCAGAGAGGGCCAAATCATGTCCCTTTTCCGGAGTGGATGCGCCGAGCATACCCACCACGAAATTGTCGTCGCTATATCCCCACGATTTTCGCAGTCCCACCCGATCCGTGGGACCGGACAATGTCGCCGGGATTTCAATGCCATCAGGTATTACGGTGACTCGTTCGCGAGGAACGCCGGCTTGGATGGAGAGCTCCCGGATATTCTCTGAGATAGCCACCACGGCATGACAAGTGAAACGGTATTTGAGGCGATACGTCCAGCGGTCCGAAGGGAAGAAGGTAACGCGCCGGCTGGCGACTCGAAGGACAGGCAATCCTATGGAAGCGAGCCAGGCAATCGACTGCCCACGTCCGTCGTGGGCGTGCACAATTTGGGGGCGCCAGGCTTCGATCTGCTGTCGCCAAAGCAAGCTTCCGAAAGCGTGCCAAGGGTCGTCTGAAGGCATCGTAAAGACGCGAAAGCCTTCCTGCCGGACTGCAGCTTCCAGTCCACTTCCTTCCAGGCAGGCGATGACTTGCTCATGCCCGCGCTCGCGCAGCCCATGCGCCAGCATCAGCATCTGCCGCTGGCCACCACGCAAGGACATTCCGGTATCGATGTGGGCGATTTTGAGTGGTGGGCCTGAATTCATCCGTTTGCGCGCACCTTCTTTTGCAGTTCTGCCAACTTAACGTACTTTCTTTGCACATATCGCGCAGCCATCTTGGCGATCAGGTAGCCCTGTCTCCCATCGAGCACTCCCAAACGGAATAGATAGGTATTCAGGAAAATCCACGGGGGGGCCAATGTGCGACGCATGAAGTTTACCTGCTCATTCCGCTCAAGTATCTCCTTTGCGGCGAGATCCGTATAAAACTCAATCCGCTGGCGATGCTCCTCCAGTGAATTGCATGTGTAGTGAAGAATTTCTCCCCCCAGAGTCGCCACGGGACCGTTAACCAGGGCCGACTCATGCACATACGCTCCCTGCCAACTGCCCTTGCGGCGGTCATAAAGGCGAAGCTTGTAATCGGGGTACCATCCGGAATGCAGAATCCAACGCCCAAGATATTGCGCCCGCCGTGCAAATTGATAACCCGCCGCAGTCGGTTCAGAACGCTTCCAATCCAGAAGTACAGCCTGCGCTCTGGTATCCAATTCTTCGTCGGCATCGAGACTTAGGATCCAATCATGCTGAGCTTGCTCGCCAGCAAAGTTCTTTTGGGCGGCGAAACCTGCAAATGCATGGGTGATGACCCGCGCGCCCAACCTGGCGGCAATTTCACTTGTGCCATCTGTGGAACCGGAATCAACTACCACTACCTCATCGGCGCAGGAAAGGGAACGGATCACGCGCGCAATGTTGGCGCTTTCGTTGTGGGTGATGACGGTAGCGGAAATGGCTGGCATGGCGGGTCACACCTGTCCGCCGGGCGCGATGATCGCAGCCAGAGTCCCCCTGGAAACGAGGCTGCTGACGCGGGCAATGTCCGCATGAAGGGGCCGGTCCTTGGCGATGTGCGGAGATACTTTGCGAACCATTTGCCTGGCTTGCTCTGCCAATTTGCCGGAGCGTAGCGGCGCGAGGAAATCCAGCGCCTGGCAAGCGCAGATGAGTTCGATGGCCAGAATATTTTTGACGTTGGCAATTACCGGCTGCACCTTCAGCGCGGCAGCCATCCCCATGCTCACAAAATCCTCTTTGTTCCCAGAAGTGGGAATGGAATCGGCCGATGCCGGATGGGCGGAGACTTTGTTTTCAGAAGCCAAAGCAGCGGCGGCCACCTGGGCGATCATCAGCCCCGATTCCAGGCCCGGTGAGTGGGCGAGAAACGGGGGAAGTTCGGAAGTGAGTGGGTTTACCAAGCGATCGATGCGCCTTTCGGCGATGCCGCCCAGTTGTGTGAGGGCGAGTGCCATCAGATCGAGCGCCATGGCGATGGGCTGACCATGGAAATTGCCACCGGAAATTACGTCCCCCTCTTTGGCAAAGACCAGGGGGTTATCGGTGGCGCTGTTCATTTCGATTTCGAAGACCTGGCGTGCATAGGCCAATGCGTCGCGGACCGCGCCATGGACCTGCGGCATGCAGCGCAGGCTGTAGGCGTCCTGAACGCGTGAGCATCCCTGATGTGATTTGTTGATTGTGCTGCCACGATTGAGGCGGGCGAGGTTTCGCGCCGAAATCATCTGGCCAGGATGCGGCCTGGCCGCGTGCAAGCGCTCGTCAAACGCTCGCGTAGAACCGCGCAGGGAATCAAGCGTCAAAGCCCCGGCGACGTCGGCCGTGTTCGCCAGAATCTCCGCTTCGCGCAGGGCCAGCAGGCCGAGAGAGAGCATGGCTTGAGTGCCGTTCACAAGCGAGAGTCCTTCTTTGGCTTCCAGGGTGAGGGGCTTGATTCGCAGGGATTTGAGCGCTGTGGCGCTGCGCTGGTGACGGCCGCGGAATTCGACTTCGCCCTCGCCCACGAGTGAAAGCGCAACGTGTGCGAGCGGGGCCAGATCACCGCTGGCGCCAACGGAACCGCGCCGTGGGACGACGGGATGCACGCGATGGTTCAGGAAATTGCAGAGCGTCTCGGCAATTAGCGGCCGTACGCCAGACAGGCCACGCGCCAGGGTGTTGGCGCGCAACAGCAGCAATCCGCGAGTTTCCGCCGCCCCCAGGGGATCGCCAATGCCGCAAGAATGGCTGCGTACAACATTCAATTGCAATTCTCGAGCGGCAGCAGGGTCGATGTGTTCCGTGGAAAGACTCCCCACGCCGGTCGTAACTCCGTAAACGGCCTGTTTTTCCGCGATGATTTTCTCCACCGTGGCGCGAGACTTTTGCATGGCAATGCGCGCTCGCGGGGAAATTTCGACCTGATGTTTTTCCAGGACGATGGCATAGAAATCGCGCCGCGTGAGATGCTGGCCATCAAGCAGGATTGTGCGTGGCATGGAAGCCTTCTATGTGGATACGTGTGCCGTATCTTGCGGGCCGGCAACAAACAACTCCCGGTACTTTTCCGGAAGGGAACGGGGGTGCCCTTCGCGGTCGGTGATGACGTGTACTGTCTCCCCTTCCGCCAGGAGTTCGTCGGTGGCCTGGCGATAAATCTCGTAACCAAAAATCAAAACGCGCCGTCGGGTTTCCTTCAGGCAAGTGCGGACGAGGATTTCATCGTCGTACCGCGCCGGGGATTTATACCGGCAACGGGCTTCTGCCACCATGATATAAAGGCCATCCTGGTTTTCCATCTCGCGATAGGCAAACCCATGCTTGCGGCAAAAGTCCGTCCGCCCGATTTCAAACCAGACCATGTAATTGGCGTAGTAAACCACTCCCATCTGATCCGTTTCCGCGTAACGGACTTGCAGGGTGGTGGTGGTCCATGCAGGTTCGGCTTTCATATTCACCAGTGACTCTCGCGTAAAGCAGCACTTTGCTACCCTTGCAGTCTATAGCAAAACCAGAAATCCGCAAAATGCCGTGCAAGATTAAAGCAGGTTTTGGCCCACCGCATCGACAGGATTTTCAAGAACATTTCGAAGAGTGGAAAAGAAGCCGCGAAGGAGTGTTTCGAAAAAACGGGGATGGTCCTGCTCGGGAATAATCTGAACCTCTACCCCTGCTTCGCCGGGGCGGTCAACCTGACGGAAAAACCCCTCGGCAGTGGGCCAACAGAGCGTCGCGTGGGGGTGTTTCGACTGCCGGCGCTCAATCTCGAACTTCCCGCGGTGAAGAAGTACTGTCCACTCCAGTTCCCAATCTTCAATCATCCAGACGGTCGTGATTTCAGATTCGCGGATCAGTTGCCGCAGCGCTTTGTCCTTTCCCATCAGGACGAACGTCCGTTGGATGATCCGCCGTGCCGCGCGCTTGGAGAGCGACGTTGCGGGGTCCTGCAAGGGGAGCGTCTCTTCTGTTGGTGGCGTATTCGGCATATTCGTTAACTTCCAACTTTACCACTTATCGTGCCTGTCGGAGTTAAAAGTAAGTTTGAGACAAAGATTTAAGGGCATGACAAGTCTGGCTATGCTGCAACGTGGGATAACTTCAACGCCCGCCGGACTGCAGCTTCAACCAGATCGACGGACGGGGCCAATTCGTTAACCAGCCCCATGGTTAATGCCTGCGTGGCTGGAACCCGTTCGCTGGTCACGAACATTTGCAGCGCTGTGGCTTTGCCGACCAAGCGTGGCAATCGCACGGTGCCGCCCCAGCCGGTTACCAACCCCAGTGTTGCGCCGGGATGCGCAAATGACGAGTCATAGGTGGCAACGCGGCTATGACATGCCAGGGCCAGATCCAATCCTCCGCCTAAACAATAGCCACGGATGGCGGCAACTACGGGCAACGGAAATTCGGCGATTCGTTGGAAAGTGGCTTGTCCACGGGCTGCAAATTCGCGCGCATAGAAACCGTCCAGTGCGGCGACCTCTTCAATCTCCGCACCGGTCGCAAAGGATTTGGCGTTGGCCGCGATCACCACTCCTCTGAAAAGACCCGCACCTTGGGCCTCGTCGAGGAGCGCATCCAATTCATCCAGAACAGACTTGGACAAGCGTGGATAACCCTCGGGTGGCGAAAACGAAAGCACGGCGATGGAGGCATGGCTGGTCAGTTCCATAGGAAGGGATGTGGCTAGTGATTGGTGGTTTGTGGTTAGAGCCTTCGTTGCTTGATTGGGCGTTACAGCCAGCGTAAGCATCGCGACACGCCTAGGCACTCCGCCAACCACTATCCACTAACCACTTTCTTTACATTCTGACGGATGAACTCGACAATGGTTTGCGTGGATGCGCCCGGCTGAAAAACTTCAGCGACGCCGGCTCTTTTCAATCCCGGGATATCTTCATCGGGGATGATGCCACCGACGACGAGGAGAATGTCATCTGCGCCCTCGGCACGCAGCAATTCGCAGATGCGCGGAATAATGGTATTGTGCGCGCCCGATAGGATCGAGATACCAATGGCGTCAACGTCCTCTTGTACCGCCGCGCTGGAGATCTGTTCGGCGGTCTGCCGCAAGCCCGTGTAAATGACTTCCATGCCGGCATCGCGAAGGGCGCGGGCAACGATCTTTGCTCCGCGATCATGACCATCCAAGCCGGGTTTTGCTACCAATACACGAATTTTCGATTCGTTCATAGGAGTTGGGTTGATGATTGCAAGTCATCGAAACGCGGGTTCCTCATAAGTGCCAAAAACCTTGCGCAGCACGTCGCACATTTCACCGACGGTGGCGTAAGCGCGGACGCATTCAAGGAAATAGGGCATCAAGCTGGCGTCGGTTGCGGCTGCGCTTTCCAGAGAATCAAGAGTTTGCCGGACGAGTGCATTATCGCGCTTTTCCCGCACTTCACCCAGTTTTTTTCCTTGGTGGCGGGCCACGCTATCGTCAATGACCAGAAGCTTGATGGGGCGATCCTCTTCCGTCACGAATTCATTGACACCCACAATAATTTTTTCTTTCCTCTCGATCGCCTGCTGGTAAGCGTAGGCGGCGTCGTGGATCTCCTTTTGCGGATAGCCGCATTCGAGGGCAGGGAGCATGCCTCCCATGGAATCGATTTTATGGAAGTAATCGTAGCAGGCGCGTTCCGTTTCCTGCGTTAGCTTTTCGATGAAGTAGGAACCGGCCAGAGGATCGACGGTCTGGGTTACACCACTTTCGTGCGCCAGCACCTGTTGCGTGCGTAGGGCGATGGTGACGGCTTCTTCAGTCGGTAATGCCCACGCTTCATCAAGAGAGTTTGTATGCAGCGATTGAGTCCCGCCCAGCACGGCGGCCAGCGCTTGCAGGGTGGTGCGGACAACATTGTTGTAAGGCTGTTGTGCCGTTAGAGAGCAACCCGCCGTCTGGCTATGAAATCGGCAGAGCCACGAGCGCGGATTGGTGGCGCCGAACCGCTCCCGCATGACTCGCGCCCAGATTTTTCGGGCGGCACGGTATTTCGCCACCTCTTCAAACAAGTCACCCTGGGCATTGAAAAAGAAACTCAGCCGGGGGGCGAATTCATCCACGGTCATGCCGGCGCGCTGGACCCACTCCACGTATTCAATTCCATCCCGCAGGGTGAAGGCCAGTTCCTGCACGGCCGTTGAACCTGCTTCCCGAATGTGGTACCCGCTGATGGAGATGGGATTCCACCGCGGAACCTCGCGCGCGCCGAAAGTGATGGTGTCAACCACCAGTCGCATGGAAGGCGCCGGCGGGTAAATGTATTCCTTCTGTGCAATGTATTCTTTCAGGATGTCGTTCTGGGTGGTGCCGGAAATTTGTTTCCAATCCGCCCCGTTCTTTTCCGCCACCACCAGGTACATTGCCCAAATGATTGCAGCGGGTGAATTGATGGTCATTGAGGTGGTGACTTCCTGAAGGGGCAGTCCTGCCAGCAGGGTTTCCATGTCGGCGAGGGATGAGATGGATACCCCGCAACGACCCACCTCACCCTCGGCAAGTGGATGGTCACTGTCATATCCCATCAGCGTGGGCAGGTCGAAGGCGATGGAAAGGCCCGTCTGGCCTTGTTTTAACAGATAATGCAACCGCTGATTGGTGTCCTCAGGACTGCCAAATCCGGAGAATTGGCGCATCGTCCAAATCTTGCCGCGATACATGGTGGGATGAATCCCCCGCGTATAGGGGTACTCACCGGGATCACCCAACTCCTGGGCGTAATCGAATTCGGGAAGGTCCGCGGGTGTGTAGAGGCGATTGATGGGCACTCCAGAGAGCGTGGTGAAATCCTTCTGCCGCTCCAGAGATCTTTGCAGCGCAGGTGATAGGATTTGCTCCTGCCACCGCTGCTCTTCGGCAGAGGGTTGGCGCTTGGAATGCCCGTTTGCGACGCCGGTGCCCGCTTTCTTGTTTTCATCCACGTGAAGAAATGCCCCTAGGGCATGTTAGAGCAGGGCAAGATTCAATGTCAAACTGAGGGCAGGGAAGGCGGAAAGATCCGGTCTGGGGCAGGTCGAGAAGCGTGTCGGCTCAGAATCCCCATCCAGCCGGGAAGGCGCAGGCTATTGCCCCGCCGCCCCGGCCGATTGCTGACGATGATCTTACTTGGGTTGGGCAGTAATGCGAAGGTAGGGTTTGGGGGATTTCCATCCACCCGGGAACTTGGCCTTGGCTTCCTCGTCGGATACTGCCGGGGTGATGATGACGTCCTCGCCCGACTTCCAATTGACTGGCGTTGCCACCTTGTGCTTGGCCGTGAGTTGAATGGAATCGACGACGCGCAGGACTTCGTCGAAATTTCGTCCCGTGGTCATGGGATAAATAAGCTGCAATTTGATCTTCTTGTCGGGCCCGATGACGAACACCGTGCGCACCGTGGCGTTGTTGGCGGCAGTGCGGCCTTCGCTGGTTTCACCGGCATCGGCTGGCAGCATGTCGTAGAGCTTGGCAATCTTCAGTTCGGGATCGCCGATCATCGGGTAGGTCACCTTGTGGCCCTGCGTCTCTTCGATGTCCGCGGCCCATTTGCTGTGATCGGAAACCGGATCAACGCTCAGTCCGATGATCTTCACATTTCGCTTGGCAAATTCCGGTTGCAGGCCCGCCATATAGCCGAGTTCAGTCGTGCAAACGGGGGTGAAATCCTTGGGATGGGAAAACAACACGGCCCAGCCATCGCCAATCCATTCGTGAAACTTGATGGTTCCCTGAGTGGTTTCCGCGACAAAGTCCGGTGCCGTATCATTGATTCGAAGCGACATTTGTGCACTCCTCTTCATTCAGATTGGATTGTTTGGTATGAGCCCGAACAGGCATGATAGCCGGAGCGGATTTTTCTTGTCAATTCGATTGTTTGTCAGGTCGTGGTGTCATTTGCTGCGCCATGGCCATCCCGATCAAAAGCATCGGGACAGGTCCTGGCCATGCTCGCGCACGGGCGGGACGCCCAGAACCACCACGTACCATTTGTCTGCTGGCTCGGGTGGGAACACATCGCGAAAAAGGCAGCGGTTGAGTCTCCCCCTGCCTTCTATACAAAACGACAAAATTTGTAGCGTCGATCTCCGATCGACGACGGCGGTCGGAGACCGCCGCTACATACGGATGCGCAAACACTCATGTCGCTCTGTATAATCCAAAGATCTAGTTCAATTTCACTGGCGCCGGGGTCTCTGCTGAACCCGGAATATTTGGAACCCGCGTCACTGTTCCCTGCACGGCGTCGTTCAATTCCACGTTGTAATTGGGAAGGAGCGTTCCCACGGACTGTTGGTATTGGGTAATGGCCTTGGCGTAGGTTGAATGCGCGGTTACCTCGTTCCCCTCGGCATTGGCCAAATCCCGCTGTGCCTGGATTACCAGAAAGACAGTGGATTCTCCCAATTGGAACTTCTTCTGTTCCGCTTCAAGAGTCTGGCGAGCCAGGATGGTGGCTTTGTCGGCGGCATCAATCTGTGCTTTAGCTTGGATGACCCCGATCACTGCCGTACGTACTTGCTGGGCGACATTGTTTTTCCACTGTTGCAATTGCGTTTCAAGCTCACGCCGTTCCAGCAGCGCGCGGGCCGCGTCCGCCTGTGCCTGCCGGTTCCGGATGGGGACGGAGAGATTGACCCCGAAGGAGTAATTCGGGAAGTCGCCCCGGAAGGTCTGGCCAAGGGCTTGGGTAAGACCACCACTGGACGTTCCTGTGGGAGGAACTGTGGTGCTGCCGGATATACAACTTTTCCCGTAGGCCGTCGTTCCCACAGGACAAATCAGCTGGTCGCCTGAAAGGCCCGAAGTGATCAACGTGCCGAATACGTTGAGCGAGGGGAGCAATCCGTTGCGCCGGGCGGCAATGGTTAAATCTTGATCCTTAAACTTCAGCTCCGTCTGCTCGATTTCGGGCCGATTAGCGAAGGCCTTGTTCAGTGCTTCTTCCAGAGGAGGAATGTCATCGGGCCGGGGCTCAGGGAGCTTGTCCTCAGCTTGGATTTGAGCCGCGGCCAATGCCGGGTCTACCTGCCGGGCGAGAGCCGTCTTAATCAACTCGCCTTGCTGTTGTAAATTGGTCTGGGCCACGATTAAAGCCTGCTGGTCGGTGGCAACTTCGGACTCCGCCCGCACCACCTCGATGGGCGCGAGAGTTCCGATTTCCACCTGCTTCTTGTTGTCAGCAAGGAGCTTTTGGGAGAAAGCCAGTGCCTGTTCCTTCACGCGAACATTCTCCTGGAAGGAGAGGTAATCCCAATACTCGTTAAGAATTGTGCCGAGCGTGCTGATGACCTGTTGGCGAAAGACGGAGTCAGCCACCTTCATGTCGTTCCTGGCGATACGAATTTGGGTGGAGTTGGCGCGCCGCCCAAATCCATTCAGCAGAGGCTGGGTAAAGCCCGCCGCCATGACGGTTTGGACATACGGGTTATAAACATTTGTGAGCGCGTTGTTATCCCCGCGTGTGCCCCCGATGACGACCTCATAACTGGTTCCGGTCTGGAAAGCTTGGTTCATTCCGGCGAAATAACTTGCTCCCTGAAGGGTTTCCGAGGGGACACCGGTCAAGACTGTTGTTCCCAGGGGAGTCGTATTGCGGTTCCAGCCGTAGGAGAAGAAGGCAGAGGGATCAAATGATCCGCCCCCCAATTGCGTGGCACTGTTGCTGCCGGCAGCTCCGCCGGCTCCGCCACTAACTGATGAACCACCAGCGCTAACGCCGCTGCCGACAGCTCCGGTGAACAGCGCCGAGGATTGAAATGAACCGGTGAAACCGCGGGCGCTTCCGCCACCCTGGGTGCGCAGAAGGTCGGTTTGTGAAAAGGCGATGTTATAGCGCGCCACGGCAATGTCAAGATTGTTCTCAAGCGCCAACTCGATAGTATCCTCGATGGAAAGCCGCAGCTTTCCGTCGCTCAGCAGGTAGTGCAGGCGGTCGGAATTGCTCATCTTCGTTTCGGGAACGTCGGGCGTTTGATAGGGTTCCCAGAACGATGGAAACCAATGAGTGTTCCCATAATTCATGTTGAAGTTGGGCGTTGGCGCGGCGTTCTGCGCGGTTGGGGCCTGCTGCCCATAAAGGTAAGGATCGGCAAAAAGAATGACAGCAGCGAACATGAGGGCGACGAGGCGCTGAAGTTGAGGCTTCATCGAAATTTTCTTCTCCCTTAAGACAGAAGATTTCACTTAAAATTCGCACTACCGGGTATTACGCAATTATAAGACGCGAAGTTTCATGGATCGTTATCAGTTCGTGCTTCACATCCGGCTGGCGGCCCCTGATGGCAGCAGGGCAATTCCGGGTAGCATCAGTTTAAGATCATCGGAACAGGAAATGCTGGGTACTGGTATGCCGCCGGTATTTGCTGTGCCGCTCCCGAATCCGAAGCCCGGGGATTTCGCCGTGTTGATGCCATTACGGTCAAGTGCAAGACTAGAAAGTCTATCACCCACCAGCGGTGGAGACAACCTCATGCCGTGGATTGCGAATCACTGTTGTCGTTTAGCCTGGGTGAGGTGTAACTTAGCGTATTTGCAACAGCATGGGAAATTGCCGCCTTTATGAGAAATATTCGATTGATCCTGGCCTATGACGGAACCGACTTTCATGGCTGGCAACGCCAGCCTGATGCTCCCAGTATCCAGGCGTTTCTTGAAGGCGCGCTCCATAAGCTGACAGGTTTTCCCACGCCCGTGATTGGGTCAGGCCGAACCGACGCCGGGGTGCATGCCTCCAATCAAGTGGCGAATTTTAAGACGGCCTCATCCATTCCCTGCTCGAATTTTGTCAGGGCACTCAATAACTTGCTTCCGCCTACTGTGCGCATCAAGTCTGCCGATGATGTCGCCCCCGGTTTTCATGCCCGGTACAGCGCCCTGCGCAAAACCTACTTGTACCGAATCTCGACCACCCCGGTCTGCTCACCGCTTTTGTGGCGATTTGTTTACCATCATCCCTCCTACCTGGATCGTGGTGCAATGACGAAAGCGGCGGCGCATTTGGAGGGGGAGCACGACTTTACCTCATTCGCCGCTGCCGACGGGCAAGCTGAGGACGACGGCAAGTCCAACGTGCGCCGCATCTTCCGGTCCCGCCTGATCTGGCGCCCACAATCTTCCCTGCTGGTATATTCGGTAACCGGGAACGGATTCCTTCGCTATATGGTGAGAAACATCGTGGGCACCCTTATCGAGGTGGGAAGAGGGAGGTTCGCTCCCAGTGATATTCCGGTAATACTCGCGGCCCACGATCGCACTCAGGCGGGGCCCACCGCACCCGCCCAAGGCCTGTGCCTCATGAGGGTTGAATATGGGGATCGGGGGATACAATGATTGGGGTATTTGGCTTATAGGGTGATCCGGGGATCGAGTGGTTAGGCGGGGGTTGGACCTGCCGCAGAGATTCGCTCCCACTTGTGAGTCAATAGCCACGGGAGTGGCGCAAGAATGTGGCCCACGGCGGAAGCCGTGAGATCAGGTATGCTGGGCGGCATCAGCCACGGCAGTGGCGACAGAAAGCTTCCGCTCGCTCGGATTGTCACCTCCTAAGTCCTTGATCACATATCCGCGCACTTTCAAGCGTTTCATCCGCTTGGATTTCAGCCAATGCTTCGAGTAGAATAACGGCGCGAGGAAGTTTTCTTGAAGGAGAGTGCCTCCGTGAGCACGGCAACCTTGAAGGTCAAAGACAAGAAGCCCGGTCAGCGCGCCTGTGATGAAAAGGATGCAAAAGGCGAATTGTGCGTCGGGCATCTAAAGCGGTGGTACTACTACCACCCATTGCGGCTCTCTTTCAGCGCGGAACAGGAAGAGGCCCGGAAGGAATTCGGCAAGGATGCTGAACTCTACCGCTGCGAACGCTGCCACACGCTCTATCGCCCGGTGGCGGCAGATACCTCGACGGCGGGTCAGAAATTTCATACGCGCCCAGTATCTCTCTGGGGCGATTTCTTCGGTAAGAATCCCAAGTAGCTGCGCACTTTTCCCCCGTCATGCGGCCGCGCGGTTGCATGAGCCAAGGACGTCCGCCCGTCCGTTTCTGGCGGCGTCCGCGGTCGCCCTCAGCCATTTTCGGTCAAAAAGTACCGAATCGCTGGTCTCCATGATGCCTTGCGCGGGCAAGCTGGGACTTGCGTCATCCCGACGATCTAATCCTGGGTTGAGATATTTGGAATAAAAAGAGGTCGGAGTTTTTGAGTCAACGCACCAAAGCAGAATCCCTTTTAGTGCTCACCACTTTCATTTGGGGCTCGTCCTTCGTAATCGTTAAGGGCGCGCTGGCGGATGCCGCTCCTTTTCCCTACTTGTCGGTGCGCTTTATCCTGGCGGGACTTGTGATGTTTGGGATCATGGCGCGCGGGCGGTTGCCTCGCGCCACCCTCTTGCCCAGTCTTGTGCTTGGAGTTTTGCTCTTTACCGGGTACGCGTTTCAAACATGGGGCCTCACCCTTACCACGCCTTCTAAAAGCGGTTTCATTACCGGCTTCAGCGTCATCCTGGTGCCGCTGATCGCGCTCTTCTGCGGGCACCCCATGCGCGTTGCGAATGCCGGGGGTGCGGGCTTGGGAGTCTTAGGGCTTTATTTTCTCGTGATGCCTTCCGGAATGGCGTCGGTGAATCGCGGTGATTTACTCACACTGTTTGGAGCCACAGCTTTCGCCATTCACATCATGCTGGTGGGTCACTATACCCGCCGTCACTCCTTTTTGCATCTGGCGCCGGGACAGATCATGGTGGTGGCAATTCTCGCTACGGTGGCGATTCCCTTTGCCCCCACCCATACTCTGCATTGGACCGGCCGCTTGATCTTCGCCATCGTCGTAACTGCAGTTCTTGCCACTGCGCTTGCCTTCGGAATCCAGTTCTGGGCACAACAGTACATTCCACCCGCCCATACTGCCTTGATTTTCGCGCTTGAGCCCGTCTTTGCCGCCCTCACCTCGCGCATCGTAATTCACGAACATCTGGGAGGAAAGGTGCTGCTAGGATCCGCGCTGATTCTGACGGGCATGGTGATTTCCGAAATATGGGGCGGAACCGGACCTGCGCCCGTGGAGGGGTAGGCAAGGAAAGTCAAAGGGCAAAAGGCAAAGGGCAAAAGTTGAACGCATGATTTAAGGCCCGCAATGTCCGATATTGTTTTCTGTCGGCCGGGAATTTTCAGCTTGGGCAATGGCCTCCGAAATGCTAGCCTACTGTTTGGGGGTGGGGCCGGGGCAGTCCTAGCCAGGGTGTGTGGGGGGGATTCCAGACAAGTTGACAACTGGATTTTCCAGAAGGGGCACGCGCCGCTTTCAGGAGCGAAATTATTCTCAGAAATCGCCACTTTGTGGGCAGCCTCGGTGAGGGAAAATCCACAAGGATCTAGGGTTCAGCCATTATGTTGATGATAAATAAGCCACTTAACTGTTTTTTTATTTTTCACTCAAATTTTCAAGGCATTGAAAGTAAATGAGTTAATGGTGATTGGCTTTGTGCCGCCGCAAGAAAATGCGGGGGAAAATATGAAGGTAAGTCCCATTATGTTATTGAAAACAAATGGAGGGGAAATTGGATTTTCGGCTTAGCCATTATGTTGATGAAAAATAAGGCACTTAAGGGCATCAAGTCATTATGTTACTGAAAACACAAGGGGTTAGTATTCTCCACTCTTCCGGCATCCCAAAGGGAGTGTTGGGTTGTCGAGGCCGCTTCGCCTGGCCAGGCGCGAGACTCACCGGACGCCGCCCTCGCGCCCTTCTGTTGATACGCCGGCGGTTCTGATGGCGTCTACACTCTCAAAGACCTTGAATGAAAGGTTATTTCCTTCGCCCCATGTTATAGGGTATCGGCAAGCAAACGCGGGCAAAGCGTGGAGAAATCCAATCCGTGGTGTATACTCTGGGATGAAAGGGCAGTGAGGGATCCTGGCCAATCTAGGGGAGAAATTAAGATGATCGGAACCAATCGGCGGGCATTGCCCGCTTTGGTCATTGCCGTGACCTTGGGAGTTGGAATTCTCATAGGTACGGTTGTCTCCCACGGGGTTCGGGCGGCCAAAGGGTCTTCTGGCGGCACGAACGCCAAGCCACTCTCCATGCCCTCACCTGTGGACCTTTCCAACTCTTTTTCCCAAATTGCCGACAAAGTTGAAGAAACCGTCGTGAACATCAATACGGAAACGACGGTGCGCATCAGTCGCCGGAACCCACATACCCGGGACGACTCAAATTTGGACGATTTCTTTGACCATTTTTTTCAAGGTGGCCAAGGAGGTCAGCCGGGCGGGGAAGGTGATTATCGCCAGCAGAGCCTGGGGTCAGGCGTAATCCTGGATAAAGATGGATATATCCTCACCAACGATCACGTGATTTCGCAAAGTTCAGAAGACCGCGATCGGGAGGATAAGCCGGTCGATCGCATTACAGTTTCCCTGCACGGTGACGATACCAAGTACAAAGCCCGGGTGATTGGAATCGACAAGTGGACGGACCTCGCCGTAATCAAGATTGAGGTGGGAAAGCCTTTGAATGCGGCTGAACTTGGGGATTCGGATTCCATGCGAGTGGGTGATTGGGTACTGGCGATCGGAAGTCCTTTTGGTCTGGATTCCACCGTAACCGCAGGTATTGTTAGTGCCAAGGGGCGCGATATTGAAGGCGGAACCCAGGGTCAGTTTAAGCGTTTTCTTCAAACCGATGCTGCCATCAATCCCGGCAATAGCGGTGGACCTTTGGTGAACCTGGCGGCGCAGGTGATTGGCATCAATACGGCCATCGCCACCCGGCGGGGGAGTTATGACGGCGTGGGGTTTGCCATTCCATCCAACACCGCGCGCAAGGTCTACAATTCGATCATTACCAGTGGCTCGGTCAAGCGTGGCGCCATCGGCGTGCAGTTCCAAGCGCAGCCCAACCCGGCCTTGCTGCGAAGTTTTGGCACTGATCATGGCATAGTGGTTGACAGCGTCCAGGCTGGCAGTCCTGCTGACCATGCCGGCCTGAAGCCAGGCGACGTAATTCAAAGCGTCAATGGCAGAGCTGTACATAGTGGCGACGAACTGGTGGCCATCGTTTCCGACATCGATATCGGTAAGAAATTGCATGTGGAATACCTTCGCGAAGGCAGGCACGCATCGGCCGAAGTGGAAGTGGCCGATCGCAACGCGATTATAGGCGAAAATCGCAAGAGCGATGGCGGCGAATCGAATCCGGAAGTAGGTCCGGAGAGTGGCGGCATATTGGGTTTGGCGGTTAAGAACTTAACTCAAGATCAGGCTCAGGAGCTGACCACCCAGCTCCACCTTGATGCCCGGCAAGGCGTGTTGGTGGCTGACGTTCAGGAAGCAGGCTTTGCTTCCGACCTGGGCGTGGAACGAGGCGACATGATCCTCAGTATCAACCGGCACACCGTGGCAACTGTGGACGATTACAATAAACTACTTGCCGGCTTGAAGTCTGGCGCAGACGTAGTATTATTGGTGGCGCGAAGGACGGGTCCGCATAGCTTTACGACGCTTTTTCTGGCGGATCGATTACCGTAGACGGGTGAAAGGAGAGGTTTGAGATCTTCCGGCCACAAAACCAGGAGGTTGCTGCTTGTGCTCGCGACGGAACTCTGCCTTGCGGCAGGCAGTCTCCTTGCCGCCGAAAGCTCGACTTCAAACAGCACGCGCAAGCCGTCTCCGCGGCTGGCTTCGACCCATTCTGCCAACACTCATCCCCTGGTGAAGAAGACCGGGGCACCCACGCCAGCTTCCCATTCCGCTACCCATTCGAAAGCCGCCTCATCGTCACAATCCGTTCACCATACAGCGGGAAAAACCAACGGGCACGCTTCTTCCGTATACACGGCGAAGGGCGCGCCCAATCACGCCGGATCTTATGCTGCCCAAAGGAAAGGCAACAGTGGGCGCAGTAGATATTCAAAACCAGTGCAGCCGCGAACATACAATGGCCAGCAGCGTTTGGCACGGTTGCATCCGGCTCCAGAGCGTGTCCAGGAAATCCAGCAGGCATTGATCCGCGAGGGTTATATGCAGGGTGATCCGACGGGCGAATGGGATTCCCGCACACGTGAGGCCATGCTACGCTACCAAACTATGCACGGATTTCCTCCCACAGGCCTCCCGGAAGCTAAGTCGCTGATGAAGATGGGACTTGGCCCGCATCCGCTGTCACCTGAATTGGATCATGGTGAGGTTGGCGTCGCCAATGCGGGCGTCACAGCGCCAGTTCAAAGTGTATTCTCTGTGTCTCCCGATACGCCGCCGGGGCCCCAGCCAGCTCCATCCAATTTGGGAACAATCACGCCAGACACGAAGTAGTACGTTTCTAGTCCTTAAATGAGAAGTCTTGCTGCTTTGTTGCCCGGGCTGAAATTTTGAGCTGGTTGGCCGATCAAGCTGCCTTGGCGACCCACTTGATGAAATAAAACGTCATCGGACTTGCGCCCGTATTCAGAATCCCGTGCAGATAATTTGGTGTCACGTACATCAATGCACCAGGTCCCACGTTTGACGGTTTGCCATTCATCGTGATCTGGCCCGTACCTTCGGTGACGAGGAGAATCTCTTCGTCGGGGTGAGTGTGCGGTGGATGTGGTTGCTCGCCGGGTTTAAGGATCAGGCTGCCGATCACCAGTCTTTTAAGTCCGGACGTTGAACCGTCGCAATAAATGCGCTGGGTCCCAAATGGGTGTGCCTCAGGACTCACTTGTTGAGGATCGAGGAGGACCGACTGTACTTCCGCAGCTTGCAGCATTGTGCTGGCGGCAAGAACACCAGCCATGGTTTCGAGTAACATTCGGCGATTCAACTCCATTAATTTTCCTCCTGTAATTAAGTATCAATCTGCGCCCGTTGGAGCTTGTCGCTAAAATCCACGTAGATGGACTTCCATTCCGAATAGAAGTCGAGCGCCGCAGTGGCAGCTTCGCGGTGGCCGTTGCCAGTCTGTTTGGTCCCGCCGAAGGGCAAATGAGTTTCCGCTCCAATGGTGGGAGCATTCACGTAGAAGATGCCAGTCTCCATTTCCCTCATGGCAGTGAAGGCGCTGTTCACGTTGCGGGTATAGAGCGAGGAAGAAAGGCCGTAGGCGATGTCGTTGCCGATCTCAATGGCATTGTCAAGGCTATCGCATCGGATGACGGAGACTACGGGTCCGAAGATCTCCTCCTGGGCGATTCGCATTTTAGGATCACATTCGCCGAAAATAGTGGGTGCGTAATACCAGCCCATGTCGTACTCGCCGCCGGAAAGCCGCTGGCCTCCACACAAGAGCTTGGCTCCTTCGTTCTTTCCAATCTCGACGTAGGATTCCACAGTCTGGCGCTGAGCTTCATTAACGAGAGGTCCGACCTGCACCGTCGAATCCAAACCGTTTCCGACCTTCAGGGCTCGTGTGCGTTCGACAAACCGGTCCACGAAATCCTTATAGACTCCATTTTGCACCACCACCCGGCTGGTTGCCGTGCAGCGCTGGCCCGTGGTGCCAAAGCCACCCCATAGGGCGCCTTCCACTGCGAGGTCCAGATTGGCGTCGTCGAGCACCATGATCACGTTCTTGCCACCCATCTCCAGGCAACAGTGCTTGAAGCTTGCGGCACAAGCTTGCGAAACCTTGCGCCCAATTTCCGTCGAGCCGGTAAAGGAGAGAGCACGCACGTCGGTGTGCGTCAGCAACGGATTGCCGACATCACTTCCATTACCCGTCACCAGATTCACCACGCCGCGAGGCAGCCCCGCTTCTTCCAGAATCTGCACCAGGTTGTACGAGGAAAGCGGCGTGTCGGTGGCGGGCTTCAGAACCACTGTATTGCCACAGATCAGCGCCGGCATGATTTTCCAGGACGGAATGGCCATGGGGAAATTCCATGGTGTAATCAATCCGCAGACGCCCAGGGAGCTGCGCACCGTCATGCAGAACTTGTTGGGGAGCTCGGAAGTGGTGGTTTGCCCAAACAGCCGCCGACCTTCACCCGCCATATAGAAGGTCATGTCGATGGCTTCTTGCACATCGCCACGAGCTTCCTCCAAAACCTTGCCCATTTCGCGCGTCATGGCTTCGGCAAATCTTTCCTCACTCTCTTGCAGCATCGTGGCTGCTCGATACAGGATCTCTCCGCGCTTGGGAGGTGGCGTGTTTTTCCACGATTTGTAGGCCCGCTTGGCCGCGGATATGGCTGCGTCCACGTCCTCAGGTCCGGATTTTGGGAAGTATCCGATCAGGTCATTCCGGTTGGCGGGATTTACATTTTCAAAAGTCCTGCCGCTGGCCGCAGCCACCCATTCACCATTAATAAAGTTCGAATAAGTTCTTGGTGGAGTCATATGATGAGTACCCTTGGGGCTCTCCGCGGTTCGTTCGGTAACCGCGCGAGGGAAATCTGCCCAATCGCTTTCCGAAGGCCCTTGAATATAACAAAACCCTTTCGCGAAGGAAAGCGGTAGTCCCGGCACTGGAAAAAGGCTTTGGACGCTTGTACAATGCAGGGGTTCAGGGATACCCCGTCAAGGAGTTGGCGATGGATTGTACACGCAGAACGTTTGTATCGCATTTAGGTCTGATCCTGGCCGGAACCTCACCTTGGGCGGAACCCGCCGCGTGGGCGGGTGCACCTTCTCCACTTACGGCGCAGCATGAGGAGCACTCGAAGCTCCCTATGACCACGCACGCTTCGGGGAACGAGGAAGACAAGCTCGCAGCTGCCGAGGATATTTGGGAGAAGCTCGTGGAGGGTAACCTGCGATTCGTAGCCGGGAAGCCTCTCTTGCGCGATTTTGTGGCGCGAAGGACGGCCGTGCTTGCCGGCCAGCACCCGAAGGTTGTGGTGCTGGGTTGTTCGGACAGCAGGGTATCTCCCTCTGTTATTTTTGATCAGGACTTGGGGGATCTTGTGGAGGTTCGTACGGCCGGGAACGTAACTGATACTGTGACGGCAGGCAGCATTGAATATGCACTGGAGCATCTTCCCATCCGGGTCCTGTTAATCTTGGGGCACGAGAAATGCGGTGCCGTGAAGACCGCGGCATCCGGCCAGAAAATGCCCACTGCGAATCTCCAAGCTATGGTTGACAAGATTGCCCCCGCGATTGCCCGGCTCCAAGGTGATCACTCTTCCCAGGATTTCCTGCGCAAGGCAGAGGAGGCCAACGTGCGTCAGTGCGCCACGGACCTTCTAGCCGACAGCCCCATCGTGTTGCGGGAGACCGCTGCCAACAACGTCGAAATCATCAAGGCCATCTACAGCCTAACCACGGGTCAAGTCAGGCGGCTGGCATGATAAATCAAACCGAGGATGGTCTGGCGATTGCCTTTTGACCCAAGCTTGTTTCTCCCAACGCCGCGAAGGGTGCGCGTTCAGCTTGATACCCATTTGCCTACTTGTTGGCTAACGCTCTGCCCGTTTGATTAAGACTTTTCGCTCTTTCCCAGTGGTGAAATCAGATTTGAACTACCTGCGAGAGCCTTCGTCAGAGTTGCGGCCAAGCCGTCCAACGCGGTTCCTCCGCCCGCCACCAGGATTTGTGGCACAAGCTGAATTCCTTTCTCCGCCAAAACAGTAGCGATGTTGACCAGCGTCGTGCTGGCTGATCCGATGGCTTCATTCTGGGCGCGGAAGCCCTCCGCCTTGGAGAGTCCCTGGGCACGAATGACGTCCGCCTGCGCGGTACCCTGAGCGCGGATCACGTCGGCTTGTGCCGTCCCGGTCTGTTTGATGTACTCTGATTCGCCGCGAGCTTCCTGCATACGCGAGTCCGCGTTGTTCTTGCGAATATCGATGCCGATGGCCGATTTGGCAAGATCCCGCTGCATATCCGCCTTGCCCGTGGTGGCTTCCGTGGCCACGCGTTGCTCCTGAGCCTTCTGCTGCATCTTGAAGGTCTCAATTTCCTGGTTGGCAATTTCGCGACGGGTCAGCACCTCCACCAACTCGGCGGGAAGAATGACGTCCTGGATGTAAACGCCCTTGGTTTCAACTTCGTATTCATCGAGCTGCTCGCTGATATGCACGGTTGCCTCTTCCTGGACAGTCTGGCGGCTCTGGATAAAGACGACTGCTTCCATGTTGCCGAGTTTATTGCGGAAGTGGTTTCCCAACGCTGCTTGCAGGACCTCATTAACCAGATTGAACATGCTCCCGACCATGGAGATGACCCGTGGAGCCTTGGTATCCGGGACATGGATCAGCACCTGAAGGTCAAGAGTGAAAATAAAGCCTTCACGGCTCTTGGCCACGATCGGTTCCAGCCTTGCGTCGAGGCCATGCGCGCCCGTGACGCCTTTTGACCAGTCGAGTTTCAAGATGGCCGTGGGTACAATCTCTGCCTGATAGATGCGCGGATTGATGGGGTACTTGCCAGTGCGCAGAGGCTCTTCCCAAATGCCGCGGTGCCCGGGCTTCACCAGGCTGCCAAACTTGAAGTCCGCGCCGGAGGTGTCTTCGGTCGGTAAACCTACGTAAGATTTGATAACCGCCACCTGGCCCTGCTCCACCACCAGCATGGGCACTTGCTCCACTCGCACTAGAAACGGATTGAGGTTGTACGCTCCGTAGAGCAAGGGATCGTGTTGCAATCCGATTTTGCCGCCCTTATCGAGAAAGGCCTGGAAGTCCTGGTAGGACTTGTGCTGGTCGTTCTTGCTTCCGAGAATGATCTCGATAAGCTGGGAGTTCGGCGAAGTAGTTTTCGTCTCGCCTTCTGCCGGGGCCTCAAACTTAAATTCTTCAATGTCCTTGAATCCACCCAATCTGCTGGAAATGTCGCCGGCGGGAAGAGGGTCGCCGTCCAGCGTGGTCACGACGCCCACCATGTCTACGACGTGGCCACTCTCAGTGGCTCGCGGTTCAATGCGCGTTACATCAAGTGCCGACTCGCCCAAGCCGAACACGGTGTAACTGAGTCTATCCCCTTTCATTCGGCCGCGAAGTTCCTCGGAGACCGGAACTCCATAGACCTGAGGTTTGGTAATTACCAAGAACGCCACCGGATGTATCGGTGCGAGAGTTCCAGGAGATAGGACGGGCCGCTGGACGCCTTTCTGGCCTTTAACTCTCTTCGGGCCTGCTCCTTCCACAAACAGGCTCAGGTTGGTGAAATTGCCGAAGGCTTCCGTGTAAACCGCCGACTTGGCCCCAATCGGCAAAGGCTGCCCAATTTGGGCGACGACGATGCCAATCTGCCCGGCCGGCACCTGCACCCAGGGGTGTTTGGTGACCGCATAGACCAGAACTAACTTGAAGCGGAGCCCGGGCATCAGCAAATCAGCCTGATATCCAGCCTCTCCTTTAAAAGCTATCGGATTATCCTCTGGGAGTGCAGCCCCAAATCGTTTCCGTACCAAACCCACCTGGGTCGGCCCGATGCTGTAAATTGATTTCAGGATGAGGGTGATGATGACAACGAGAAGCAGGACAAGGCAAATGGAACCGAAATAGTGCTGTTGTACAACCTGTGGCAACAGATCCAACATGATCCCTCCCGAATGGCCGGATTGGCGCAAACCGGCGTGCCTTGGCGTCCCGCATGGGACGGCCAGTTTGGAATTAGGCATTCTACTCCCAAATTCCGGGTTAATGCGATTATCGAATGAATTTGACGCTTCGCGTGCGGCGGTGTTTCTTTTCTGTGCCACGGGCCACAATTCTGGTACCCTACCGCTGCATAACGAAGGGATATCCTTCCGGAGGTCGTCCATCATGAAACGGCGCGAGTTCCTTTCAACAACGTTGGCGGTGGCGGCGGCAGGATTGGCTCCGCGTTCAGCTGGTGCGTCCAATGGCTTGGTGGAGATTCTGATTGATGAACCCGTTGGAACTATTGCACCGGAACTACAGGGGCACTTTACTGAACACATCGGAGAAGTTGTATACAACGGGATCTGGGTGGGGGAGAACTCCAAAATTCCCAATGTTGGCGGCATCCGCAAGGCGCTGGTCGATCATATGCGCCAGTTGCATGCTCCGGTAATTCGCTGGCCTGGTGGGTGCTTTGCCGATAGTTACAATTGGCGCGATGGAGTTGGCCCTCGCTCGCAGCGACCGGTGCACACGAATTTTTGGGATAATGACCCGCAATTGTGTAACGCGCCCGATGGGCCGCAGAAATACGACCCCAATACATTTGGAACGGCGGAATTCATGCGCTTCTGCCAACTATGCGGGGCACAGCCCTACCTGGCCGCCAACGTTCGCAGTCTGACACCCAACGATTTCGATGCATGGGTGGAGTATTGCAACTCGCCCGCGGCCAGCACCACACTGGCCCAAATGCGTGCGGGCGATGGCAGCCGAGACCCCTACAATGTGACGTATTGGGGGATTGGCAATGAGTCGTGGGGATGCGGCGGCAACTTTCGCCCGGAAGAGTACGCCGTGGAGTTTCGCCGTTTCACCTCCTGGGTACCCGATTATGGGCGCAAGCTGCGCTTTATCGGTTCGGGGCCTGGAGCGGATGAGCGCGACCCGCAAGTGTCATGGACGCGCGGCTTCATGGAAAACCTGGTGGGCAAGAGCACGCATCTGTTTGACCGGCTCTACGGCTTCTCCATGCACTATTACTGCGGCGGCGGCGACTCCTTGAAGTTTTCTTCCGATGATTGGTACGAGTTAATGCGGCAGGCCGACGTTATGGACTCCCTTGTGTCTCAACATTGGACGGCCATGGGTGAGTACGACCAGGAGCGCAAGGTGAAGCTGGTAGTGGATGAGTGGGGCGCGTGGCATCAGACCACTTCACTCGGTCCAGGGTATCTGTTTAGTTCCGTTCCATCGTTGCGCGACGCATTGGTGACGGCCTTGACCCTCGACATTTTCAATCGCCATGCCGAGAAGCTGGCGATGTGCAATGTCGCCCAGCTCGTGAACAACATCAATACGCTTTTCCTGACCCGTGAGGATCGCTTTGTGGCAACACCGGTCTTTCACGCCTTCGACATGTACAAGTCGCACCAGGGTGGACGTTCGTTGCGAATGGTTTGCGACGCGCCCGCCATTTCTCTGGGAGCAGGGAAGGCGCTTTGGGGGCTTGCCGGATCGGCGTCATTGCAAGGGAAAACACTTGTTGTCACGGTCGTGAATCCCCATATCAGCGAACCGCGCGAGGCGGATATGTCTCTGCGCGGCGGCGAAGCGAAGTCGGCGCAGGTTACGATTCTTACGGCGCCCGATATCCACGCCAGCAATGGCTTCGATCATGCAGACGAAGTGGTACCCAAGACTGAATCGGCTGGCATATCCGGATCGCGCTTCAATTGGATCTTCAAGCCCGCGTCTGTTACCAAACTGGAAATCGATTTGGCGTAATAAGGGTTGGAAAGAAAGGATTTTCGATTTTCAGGTATAGTTACTGGTACAGGTGTTTGAAGCTATTCGTTCTTGCAAATTGCGCGGCGAGGTAATATCCTAACAAGTTATGTTTAGATTGGAGGATGCTATGGGTAAAGCCAAGGTGATGGTGGCGGTGCGAGACGCGATATCCGTCGAGAGCCTGATGACGCTGGCGTGTCAGTTAAGCCAGGGCATGAATGCGGACCTCGCGGTTTTGCACGTGGTTGATGTGCCCCTGGCGACTCCCCTTGATGCGGAAGATGAGGCGATCGATCATGCCGGCAAGGAAATTCTGGCGCATGCGCAGCGAGTTGCGAAGAATTTTCCGTGCCCCATTTCCGCCGAACTCCTCCGTGCCCGGGAAGTGGGTGAGGCGATTGTAGGCGTGGCGCGAGAACGGGGGGTGGACCTGCTGGTGATGGGTCATCACAAACCCCATCCTCATGCTCTTAGTGAAACGCTGCTGGGCGGGATTGTTCGATACGTGGTTCACCATGCTCCTTGCCGCGTCATCGTGCAGATTCCCGCGCCGGAACAGAAGTAATCCGGCCCTCAAGTGTACAGACATTGCACCCCGGCGGAAGGTCATGTCCGCAACGGGCGCGACATAATGATTCGTTCTAATTTTGCCCACAACGGTTCAGACCGGAGAGGGTTTCACAATACCTCGTCCAACCCCATCTTCCCCACAAGGATCCGTCCGCTTGTCACAGCCTTGCCGAGCTAAAGACTGGTACGGGAGCCTCTCTCCTTTCCTGCGATTGCAAGCCTACCAGGGGGCGGCGCAGCCGGTTACGATCATCGTTGTCAATCTCAACCAATTCGAAGGTTAATTCCTGCGGACGAGCTTCCCGCACCAGAACACGCATGCGGATACTCTGCGTACCCGATTTGAATTCCATCGGAACCGTGTTTCCCGCCTTGATGTGGCACTGGGTCTGAGCCATACCTCCTCCCAGGCTAAGTTGCTGGACGGAGATGGGGTATTCGCCATGGCCCACACGCACGGTACCTTTTAGCGGGCGCGGCATGTTGACGCGATGATAGCGCCGCTGGCGAAGCCAGGGGGTGTTGGGATCAGGATCAAGGGCGGACAGCTTCAACTCCTCATCACTGAGTCCGCATCGTGGCACAAAATCTCTTGCCCAATCCGGGTCAATCTTCTTGAGCGCTTGGACGGCAGTGATGCGCAATTCGCGCGGATATTGCCAACCCCAAAAACGTCTGGCCTCTGCTAGAGGGCGAAGTAACGCCTCTGCCCGTGGTTCGCGAAGACGTCCCAAAGCTTCTATGGCTTTAATTTGCAGGTAGGGCGCGGCCCGCTGGGTATTTTCATTTTCCAGGATGCGCATGAGATGGGGCGTTACGTTCGAGTCGCCCGACATTCCCATTTCATCCACAACCTCCGGCAGGACGTTGGTATTGAGGATGTCATAGACCTTTTGAAGCAGCTTGCCACGTTGCGGGGACATGCCATGGGCGAGTTGCCGGACCACCAGATCGTGGGTTGGCGCTTCCCACGTGCGAAGGCGCTCCGGGAGTAATTCTTCCAACATATCGGGGCTTAACCGGCTGAGGAGCGCAACCTTGGAAGCGGCTTCTTGCGCAGGGCGCGTCTGCAAAATCTTGCTGAGGTGCGCAAGCCCTTGCGGTCCCACCTCTTCCACCACTTCGAGCATACGTTGTAATTCATCCCGCCGAGCGCAGCGTTGGAGCCGGCTCGCCACTTGATCGACGGTAGCGCCCGGCATCCGCCGCAATACATCCAGCAGACCTTCCGGAATCTCAGGGGAGCGCAGAGCTTCATCGATGAAATCCGGCAGGGGATTACCTACTTTTACCCGGGGCCATAGCATCTTTGCCAGGCCTGGCTGCCGTTGTTCCAGATTCTCCATGGCTTGAAGGGCCTCATTCACTGCGGGATACTCCCGATGGGCTGCGGCTTCATGGCTGAAGCGCACAAAAGAGGCACCCAGCAGCGTTTGCAGGTCGGCATTTCCTTCATGGCTCAATGCTTCGCCCATGTGATGCAGGCTGGACTTCAGCAACGAATGATTAGCACGGGAAAACAGATCGGCCATTTCCGATAAACCGGTCGAGGCCTTACGCCGGGCCTCCGTATCTGGGGCATTGATGCATCTGGCGTAATTATCCAGGATGGCCCGGGCTGCGTTTCCATCATCCCGGTCCAGCAATCCTTCCACAAATTGGCGGATGTTCCGCGGTGGGACAGCCCAGGCTTCCGGCGAAAGGAGCATTTTCGCCTTGGCTTTGTCCGGCACGCGAGCCCAGAACTGCCGGTCGAGGATTTCAGCGTGGGATTCCACCTCCACGCCGGCCTGCCCCATTTTTTCTTCGTGCCCCTTCAGGATACCCCGTAGGGAGCCGATTTCGCGTTTGAGCCGGTCCAGAAGTTCGACGACGGCATTGGTCTTCACGTCGCCACGGTCGTATCGCTCCAATGCAAAACGAATCGCCACTCTCTCCGCCAATTGGATTAGCAGCGGATCATCCGCCCGGGGAGGCTCGGTCTGAGAGCTGAGACTCATCAATGCCTGTGCCAGGGCTGCCTGTCCGGGGGGCGACAATTGATGCAGGTCCTTTTCCACGATGCTCATCTGGTCGGGTGAATCCGGAAGGCCCGCGGTGTGCCCTAGCTGTGACAGCCAGTTCAGGACTTTAAATACATCGTCCTCCTGTGCGGGTTGTGCTGTCTCCGCGGCGGCGGTGGTGAGCGGAACGGGCGCGCCTACGGGTTGATTGCGGGCTTCCGCCGCACCAATGAGCTGTAGCAGCCGTTGTGGGTCATTCAGGATGGATTGCAGCTTCTGCGCATCCCCTCCCAGCGAGCGTGCCGCCAGGATCGCTGCCATCCCCGCATCGCCCATGTTGGGATCCTGAGCCACAAACCGAACTTCGTTCACCCGGATGGCGCCCTTGTCTCCACCCAGCACAGTGCGCAGTTCATTGACCAGCGGCCCCGCCTTGGGGGATCGCGAGGAGAAGGCGCACACGAAGCGCGCAAAATCTTCGATGCTGACTTGCTTGGAGAAATTGATGCTGGAAATGCCCGAGGTAGTTAGTAAGAGGGCAAAGCTACGGTCTGAGGGACGCTTCTCCAGCGGCACCCCATCCAGCAGGATTTGGCTGCCCGAAACTCCCAGCAACAAGCCTGTTTCACCGGAGGATTTCTGGATTTCCCGCAGTTCGTCGAACGTCGTCCCCAGGATGGCGGTGGATCGTTCATGATCCGCTCCATAAAGACGAACCGTCTTCAGCAGGATGTTGAGACTGCGGGCGAAATTTCGGGCTGCAACGAGATGAGCGGCTTCTTCCATGTTACCTTCGATGGTACTTCCCGACGTGTCCGATGAGTCCGGACCTAACTCAGTAATTCTTAAGTACCATGCCGGCCAGCACATTGCCAGAGTACGGAGGTACTGTCAGAGCGCGGAGCGGGTCGTTGCGGGGAAATTGAACGGTAAATCGTCCTGCCGGAGTGGAATCGGACTGGACACATTCCCCCAAGCTTGGCAGAATGATAGGTACGTTCAATTCGGGGCGTGGCGCAGCCTGGTAGCGCGCTTGCCTTGGGCGCAAGAGGTCCCCGGTTCGAATCCGGGCGCCCCGACCAAGATTTGTAAATCGTTCGCACAGATTTGTAATTCCCCTCTGGGATTTTCTTCCTTTAGTTGGGAACACTCGCCAACATAACCTATCCGTCCATCTCAACGGCTACATGTTCGGGTTTGCACCGGGCTTAAGGGTTGGCGCATCATAGCCGCCGTCCCTTTACATCCCCAAGGCGATGGAGAAATGGGTTCAACGCGAGTTGCTTCTTGAAGCATTCAATCCCCGGTTCCAATTTGGCTGAATCCATTAACTACCTTTCTCTTCATGAATATCGTGGAAAGCTGCGCGTAACTATCTTTTTTTTCATCAACATCGTGGAAAGGCAAATTGTGGACATTTTTTCTATATGTTTTTTCAATGACTTGGAGAGAATTTGCCTTGAAATTCTTTCTCCCTTTTCCCCCACCCTGGTTGATAGCAGAGGGTTATCTAAGTTGCCTTTTTTCAATGATATAGATTTTTGAAGAATTCTTGTTATCATCGCTAAGTCCCTTTTTTATCTATTACATCGTGGAAGAGCGATTCCCATTTTCACGGAGCCGTTCGGATCTCGACCTAACTCTTTGTATTTGAATGAGTTAAATTTTGTGACTATTTGACGCATAACGCTAACCCCTATTGTTTTCTCTTACATCGTGGAAGGCCAGTGGCAGTTTTTCATCGAGCCCCAGGCCGTTCAATCTAAATCGTTTAATTTGAACGAGATCAAATCTGTGACAATTTGACTTCAAACGCTAACCTCTTTTGTTTTCTATTACATCGTGGAAAGCTCGGATCTGCAAGCCTTTCACCCATCGGATTTTCGGCCAAGGGAGACCGGTTTTGTAGTCGCCAGACGAACTACTGTGTCGATGAATTGATGCGCGGGATTCATTAATTTTCTCCCTTTGAAGTCGAACAACATGCGAAATTTGTCCCACGCCCCAACAGATTGTGTGCCGCTTCCCAAATTCAGGGGCTTTCTGCGCAGAGCTCTTGGAACTCCTCGCACATTTTTTGCCGCACTCTTTGTTTTCATATACATTCCGGGTTTCAACGTACTATAAACGATTCTATTGCGAGATCCTGCCCGCCCAAGCTGCCCCCGGACGCGTTCCTTTGGCCAGACGATTTCCCGCCGGCAGTTGTCATGGGTCTCCGCAAACAAGGTTTGCACGGCCTGTTGGATTTTTGTGCGTGGCGGCGGCTTGCTTTAATTCCTGCCGGGGTGAGGGTGGGGAACTTGCACCGTGACATAATTCGCCTCGCGCCGAACCGGCAGTCTAGTATACACCCTAGGCTAACATTGTCAAGAGACACAAAGTCGCAGTCGTGACTCTAAAGGTTATAGTTTGGCGGATAGCCGAATGGGAAAAGCATCTCACGCCAAGGCGCAAAGTCGGAGAGGGCGCAAAATGTGAATAAGTCGTCACAAATGAGTTATGTTGGGAGCGCTCCCATCGAGTTCCTGTCCCGAGCCATGGGGAAAGTTTGCGAAGAATTCAATTATTGGCGGCTGAACCCATTTTACGTCCCACGCCTTAAAAGGGTTCCTTAGTTTGGCCGTGCCCCTGCCCCACAAGTCCGCGAAGCGCTGGCCGCGCCCTGTTGGCACAATTCGCGACATGCTTAAGGCGCTCGAGCGTGTCGGGATATTGGCGGACGAGGAGCACCAAGGCTGCGGCATGGGGGTTGGGCTTGGCGCGACCCTGCTCCCACTTTTCAAGGGTTCTCAGGTTAATGCGGAGTTGCCGCGCAAACACGGCGCGGGAACAACCCAGCTTCCGGCCTGTGCGGCGAATAAGCTTGGCGTCGACTTTGGGGAATGGCGCGGGTTCAGATTTGGGCAACAAATTACTTGGTTCACCCGTGCAGGTAAGGTAGCGCTNNCGGCACGCCGGAGCTCATGCCGACCCCAAGGTCGGGGCTACTACCGGAGGCCACGGGTGAGTCAAGGCTCACCCGTGCAGGCAAGCTAGCGCTGACCTTGAGGTCAGCATCTGTAGGGTCCAGCGGCGCTGGGGCAGGCCGAACGCTGTTCGGCCCAACACTACTGACCTGGCCCGGCACGCCGGAGCTCATGCCGACCTCAAGGTCGGCGCTACTACCGGAGGCCACGGGTGAGTCAAGGCTCACCCGTGCAGGCAAGGTAGCGCTGACCTTGAGGTCAGCATCTGTAGGGTCCAGCGGCTCTGGGGCAGGCCGAACGCTGTTCGGCCCAACACTACCGACCTGGCCCGGCACGCCGGAGCTCATGCCGACCTCAAGGTCGGCGCTACTACCGGAGGCCACGGGTGAGTCAAGTAAGTCACTCCCCAAATTTGAAGGTGCGAAGGGTCAGCTTGCCCTCGCGATGGCTTTTCATCGCCGCCACACCCTCCACCAACTCGCCGAGAATGTTGCGTTTGGTCAGTGTCAGAATTCGTCCGGGCCATTGGCGAAGCTCACGGCGAAATCAAGGGCGCGGATAAAGCTCCCTGTGGAGGCCACTCCTTTGCCGGCGATGTCGAAGGCCGTTCCGTGGTCTACCGAAGTACGAATGATAGGCAGACCCAGCGTGACGTTGATACCGCCCTCAAAATCCAGAAGCTTTAATGGGACATGCCCCTGGTCGTGGTACATGCAGACGATGGCGTCAAACTTCTTTTTACGCACGGACATGTAGAAGAGCGTATCCGGGGGGAAGGGGCCCTCCACGGGCATCCCCTGGCTCTTCGCCCACTCGACTGCGGGAATGATCTCCTTGATCTCCTCGTCTCCGAAGAGCCCGTTTTCACCCGCGTGTGGGTTCAAGCCCGCAACGGCGACACGGGGTTTCTCTTTCAGACGGCGCATGGCCTCGCAGGTCAGGCGGATGATGGTACAAATGCGCTCCTTCTTGGCGCAGGCGATGGCGTTGGAAAGTGAAACGTGGGTGCTGACGTGGGTGACCACCAGTTGATCGGAAACCAGCATGATGGTGACGTCAGGCACGCCGCAAACCTCGCCAATCAATTCCGTGTGGCCGGTAAATTGCTGGTCCGAAAGCTGCGTGGCCTCCTTGTTCATGGGTAGCGTGATCATGGCCGCGATTTCACCCCTCAGAGCGGCGCGCGCGGCATCCACAACGTATTCACGGGCAGCGTGCCCGGACTTGGCGCTGAGCTTTCCCACGGACACATCCTGTTGAGACATCAGTCCGGCGTCGATAACATTCAAGGGGCCGGGGGTGAATTCCGAGGGGGTGGCGATTTTCTTCAGGGACGCGCCAATCGAAAGCCGTTGGTTGTAGAATTCGAGCGCCTGCAAATCCCCATAGGCGACGATCGGCACCGTGACTTTGCCTTCAGCAGAGGCCTTCAGGAGGATTTCCGGGCCGACTCCGCTGGAATCGCCCATCGTTACGCCATAGAGTTTTTCCATGCCTTCTACCCTTTCCCGAGTAAGTTCCGAATCGACGTGAGAACAACGGGGGAGCCGAAGCTGCCCGCTTTGGTTACCAGACAAAGATCGAGGTCCCTGGGGCCGGTGTAGGGGGCCAAATGCTTCGCTTCGATTCTGGAGATGGGAACGCCCTCCACCACTTCGCCGATCAGGTGAAGGGTAGGGCTCCCGAGCGCTGCCACAATCGCATACGCCGTGTCGCCGCCGAATATGACCAGAGCGTCGATAGGATGGTGTGAGAGAATCCGGCAGACATACCTCGCCACGCCTTGGGCGAAATCAAGTGTTGCCCCGCCGGTGCCACTGCCAACCTCCAGTATAGTCCAAGTGCCTTCAATGGGAGCGGCGGGAGTGGAATGGCGTCCAATGGATTTGAAGCCCTGCTGCAGTGCATATTCGACCTGTTGACGGGACGCCGAGTGCAAACTGCCATTCACGATCAGGGCATTCCCAATGCCTGGAAGGGGAGTGGGCTGGCCACGAGGGAGATCAACAAGGCGGGCAAAGTGAGTGGCAAATGCCGCCGGGCCCGCCGCCAGGCGAAAAGTCGGGGAATGCGCAAATGTTCTCGCGGCGGATGCCACGTCCGCATCGGTTTCTCCGTCGCAAATGGCGATGCCCCCAAGGTTGGAATTCAAGGCGTCCGCGACTGGGCCCGAGCTTGTGGGCAAGCGGCATTGTAACTTCAGCAGTGTCGGAATATGGCTCTCTGTGACGGGGTTGAACGGATCGCCGGCAAAGCTTGTGGCGCCCACCCGGACTCCATCAACAAAAAGGGAGCCACCCTTTACCGTGCGCCCCATTTGGGGATAGGCGGGGACGTAAAGAAGCGGTGCCCCATCAAAGGCTTCGACCAGCGCGGCAAGCTCAGCCCCGATATTCCCCCGCAATGTGGAATCGGTCTTCTTGTAGACATGGGAGAATCCTCCGAGATGGGCGGCACGAGCGTACTCGTAGACTCGCCGGGCTGCTTCGGCAGGCTCGGCATGCCGAGTTTCCGTATCCACCACAAAGGCACCCGCGGCATCCTGAAGATTTTGTGGCGGCATACTGGGTGCGGTTCTGACCTGCGTTGGCACACCCGACGCGGCGAACTTGGCGCCCACTTCGAGCGCTCCCGTCAAATCGTCCGCCAGCACGAGAATTCGGTGGTCGGCCATAAGTCGTCCCAATCGTCAGCAAGAGGGTGATTGTAGCGCAAAAAGATGATTGCGATGCTTATGAAGAACGGCAGTCAATATGAGTGCAGATGGATTACTTTCGGGGATGCGCTACAAAACCCAAATGGGCGTCGATCAACCCGAGAACTTCGTGACCGACATCTTGAATATCCTGGGTGGAGCGCCACCAGTGGTCAGGATCTGTGGGTTCAGCAGAGGCAAGCCGCAAAATGGCCTGGGGATGATCACCCACGACATGCTGCCAGATGAACTTTGACCTGCGTGTGTGCACGGGGGAGGTGACCAGAATGATTTTGTCCCCACCCTGCCGCCGCAACTCGTCGCCGATCAAGCTGATTTCGCTGAGGGTATTCGTGGTGGGAGGTTCCAGTATCCGGATCGCCTGGCTGGGGACGCCCAGACGTTCCAGCACCTTTTGATCATAATCCTGCTCGGAGGGGTGTTCGACGCCGAGTCTGGCGAAGGCCGCGTCGGCGTCATTGTTCTTGTCCCGCAAAAGCCAAACCTCCGGTGCCCAACCTTGAAGGTAAAGGTCTGCGGCTTCCATGGCGCGGAAAGGCGTAACGCCACTCAAAACCACTATCGCGCGCGCGTGCTGGAGAGGGTCGGGAGTGACCAACCATCTTCCCACATGGCGAAGGGCATATAAAGTCGCGCCTGCCATGAGCGCCACGATAGCCAGAAGGACCAGTAATCGTCGTCCCAGGCGTTTAAATGCCACACTCGCTCCAGCGGATAATGGATTGATTCACTTTGTCCGACTCTTCCATGAAGTCTCTTGTTTTGCGATTACGCTACTTGGTTTTCATGACGAAGACCCCATCCCAGGGGCCCTCGGGGGGGCGCGCCAAGAGGTTGAGGCAGCGCTCAATGAAGACTTGCCCGGGCCCGTCTTGCGGGTAATCCACAAGCAGTTCCTGGAATATCTCGATCGCCGGCAGCCATTCGCCACTTCGGTAAGCCGCCAATCCCTTTTCAAAGCGAGTTACCAGGTCGTTGTGAACTTGCGCGTCTGCTGCCAGGGCCAGCAGTTCGTAGACCTTGACGGGGTGAGTCTTGCCCTTGACTTGAATAAGGTCAAGTTCGCGCGCGACCACATGATCCTTCACTTGATGGAAAGTGCCCTCGCTGATGACGATGTGAGTTCCAAACTGGCGATTGATACCCTCCAGACGTGAGGCCAGGTTGACGCTGTCACCCATAATGGTGAAATTCTTTCTCCTTTTCGATCCCATGTTGCCCACCAGCATGGGTCCGGAATTGATGCCAACGCCGATATCGATGCGCGGAACACCGCGTGACTGCCAGCCCTCTTGCAGCCGTTGCAAAGCGGCGATCATATCCAGGCCGGTTCGGCAGGCGCGCAAAGCGTGGTCGGCTTGCGGGTAAGGGGCTCCCCAAAATGCCATAATGGCGTCGCCAATATATTTATCCAGCGTTCCCCAATTCTTAAAGATCACCTCGGTCATTTCCGTCAGATATTCGTTGAGCAGTTCCACCAGCTGGGCAGGCGTTAGACTTTCAGAAAGTGTGGTAAATCCTCGAATGTCAGAGAATAGTGCCGTAAGCTCTTTTTCTTCCCCTCCCAACCGAATGCCCTCCGGGCTATTGAGCATTTGGGCGATTAGAGCCGGATGCATGTATTGGGAAAAAGCTGACCGGACCTTCTTCTTTTCGCCTTCTTCAAAAAAGAAGCGATAGCTGACGATGGCGGCATAAGTGACGAAGAGGGTCATCATGGGAAGGAAATCAGCCACCCACATCCGATAATGAGCGAACCAGAAATAAGTCAGCCAGAAATATAAGAATAGCGATCCGCTGAGGTAGAGGGTTGCGCGCAGGGGATTGAGGAGACTGAAAAGAATCGCCGCTCCCAGGCTAAATAGAAGGATGAAGGCGATGTCAGCCAGCTTCTCGTGGAAACCGCGGCGAATAAAATGCTGGTAGAGAATATCGTCAATCATGTTGGCATGGATCTCAACGCCGGGAAACTCTGTGTGGTCCGTGGGCGTGAGTGCCATTCCGCTGATTCCCCGCGCAGTTGGGCCAATCAATACGATCCGGTCATTAAAGATATCGGGAGACAATCGATGCTGCACGACGTCGGCCAACGAATAGGTGGGGAAGGTTCCCCCTTTGCCATCGTAGTCGATTTGAACGAAACCCTGGCGATCCGTGGGAATCGTGCGCTGGCCAAGGACGATTTGCTCAACTCCGTTCGGATTGAAGATCACCTTCACCTGATCCGCTGAATCGTTGGTATAGGCGAGGGCAGCGGCCACGTCAAGGGACGGATAAAGGCTGCCCTGAAAGACCATCACGGCGGGCTCACGGCGGACGATGCCATCGGCGTCGGGGACCATTTCCAAAAATCCAAAGTTCTTGGCGGCGGAGGCAAAATCCGGCAGATTGGGGGAGAGTGCCTGCGCCTCCGGGATTTCAGCATTTTTCGCGTATTCGGGATGGACTGTTCCCGGATAGGCTTGAAAAGATAAGATGTCGAGGAATGCTTTCAGCCGTTCCTGGTTCTGCGCCCTGGCTTCGTCCGGTGAGATAACAAAATAGCCCAGTACCGCATTAGGGTATTTGGCCAGGGCATTGGCAAACTGCTTGTCATTGTCGGCGGCGGCCTCACGAGTCTTCAGCTTTTCTTCGAAGACCGGCGTCTGGTCTGGCTGCGGAACCAGATGCTCATAATCCTGCCGAACCGACTTCAGCGCCTCCAGGCCGGAATTTGCGTCAACTTGCGGGAAGTTCATCGTGAAGGCAATGACGCGGGCGTGGGCTTCGCGCAGAAAGTCAACGGCTTGGGCAAAGTTGCTTCGCGGGAAAGGCCAGCGGCCCAGAACATCCTGGCTTCTGGGGTCAATGGCTACAATCACCACTGCGGGGCCTGGATTGCGCTCCCCGCGCAGTTGGAAGCGGGCGTCGAGCGTTTTCAGCTCAATATTGTCCAGGAATTGGAGAAATGTACTGGGAGTGGGTTGCGGCCAAATGTAGATTCGCAAGTACAGCGAAAGGCTCGTGATGCAAATCAAGGTGCTGATCAGGAGTGCCATGCGATTCTGCTTGGAGAACCGCGCTATCCGGGAAGCGAATTGTGAAAGCTTTGCGAACATGAATTGGATCCGCGCGCGCCTTGAAAATAGCGGATTTGTAGCATATCACAAGGCAAATCATGTGACACCTGAGGGCTATAAGAATTCGCCGTAAATGAAAATGCGCCCCGGATGACTTCGGGACGCATTTCCTAAAAACAGTTTCAGCAAGTTTACCGATACCCTACGGAGACGCAGGGGAAGGGGTGCCCGGAGAACTCAGGACGATACCGGTTACGATACCCGCAGTGGCAGCACCCAAACCTACACCCACCCAGACCCAGGGAATGTTGGCGCCGGCAAGAATCAGCCCGCCCGCTCCAGCGCCTGCTCCAGCGCCTGCAGCTTCTGCGCCGTTGATGGCAGTCTGGCTGAGCATATCTGCCATTTCTGCAGGATCAAGGACAGGATCGGTGGGAGGTGCGCCGGGCATAATCACGGTGCACTCGTGCCGGTGCAGCCTGACTGACTTTTGGATGTTGGGGTCGGAACTCTGGACCAAGGTCGTGCCTTCCACGCCGCATACCCTTGTGGTGTCGCCATCCACAGTGGCCACAAAAGCAGTGTCAATGGTTCCGATCACAGCGCTTTTGCTCCGGAGCTGAAATTTTCCGCCGGGGGCGGTAATTTTTTGCACATTGGCTTCGAGCCTTCCGACGGTCAATTCAAGTTCGGTCTGTTGCGCCTGCGCATCGTGCTTAATAACCTTCAGCTCAGAGCGGGCGCCAATGTTCAGCGTCGTTCCGTCCAGCAGGGTGATCTGTGCGCGGCCCGTTTGCAACGTGCGCACTAGATCGTTCCAGTTAATCGCTTGATTGAGTGCAAGAGGAAGTTCCTGCGGCTGGCCTTCCCGGTGGATTTCTCCCTGGGGAATTACCTTGTTGATTTTTCCGGCAATCGGTTGCCCACCTTCAGGACTGGCCTCAACGCGGCCCGATTGTCCCGGGTGCAGAATAACCGGGGCACCCTGGCCATGAATTTCCGCCAATCCACGCTTCACTGACACCGTGGAACCGTTATCGAGGCTTGCCATCTCACACTCGGCCCCGGTTTGTGGGTCGCCCTTTACCAGGACGTATCCACCGGGGACGGAGATTTGAACGGGATCCACAACTTTCTCATCCACGATAATGCTGCCGTGGCGGAGCAGAAAGCTCGGGGCCGAATTGCTGGCAAGCAAGGTTACTTGTGTGTCGGCCATCATCGTTGTCGATGCGGGCGAACGGAACCGAATCCACGCTGAGGCTCCGTGATCGGTCGTTATGACATCCCCAGGCAGAACGGTGGTGCCACTGGAAACTCTGGCGTCTCCAACGGACACGGCTCCCTTGGTCCATAAAACCCCGAGCCATTGGTTATCAGGCCCCGCAGCCTTCATCGCGTTTGAGCCCGCCAGGACAACTATCGCGGCCAACACCCACAGCGACCTTTTCATAGTGTGACTCCTTTTACAGTTTCATCCACCAACGATTTCGGTCTTCATTCCCATTCAGAAGTGTTTGCCCACCCGTCAAAGTGTCGGCCAGCCTAGCCGCCTTGTTCTTATAGCCTTAGCTAAACCCTCGGGTATGTCTTTGTACCATGGATGCCTACCTCAGTCAAGCTCAAATATAAGATGGGATTTGCCCAGAATGAACGTTCAAGGAGACGTTCCCTATGCTAGAATTCCCTTTACCGGTAAAAGACGCTTGCCTGCGCGTGCCACGCCATGTCAAAGCCCGACAAACCCGCTCCCAGACACTTTGCCGTCAACCGGCAGGCGCACCATTTATACCACCTATTGGACAGGTACGAGGCTGGAGCGGAGTTGACTGGTACAGAAGTGAAGTCTGTCCGGGACGGGAAGATCAATCTCAAAGACAGTTATGTGGATGTGAAGAAGGGGCAAGCCTGGCTAATTGACTGCCACATCAGCCCTTATACGTCAGGAAGTTATGCCAATCATGAGCCGCTGAGAGACCGGCGCCTTCTCCTCCATCGGCAGGAGTTGGACAAATTGTCGGGAAAGATTCAGGAAAAGGGGTTCACGCTGATTCCCACACTTTGCTACCTGAAAAAGAACATGATCAAGTTTGAGATTGCACTAGCCAAGGGCAAGAAGATCTATGACCACCGGGAGGCATCGCGGCAGCGCACGATCGACCGGGAAGCGCAACAGGATATACACGAACACCGCCGTCGGCACCAATAGCCGGATTGGGCGGAAACCCATTCATTTCATCAAGGAGTTTTGAATCGTGAAGACTGAATTCCGGCTTGAACCGCTTTCACAACTCGATGTTTCAGCTCTTGTGGCCTACACTTTCGAGGATGCTCCCGCTTCCAGCGGCACGGCGGAACGATTGCCTGAGGAAACGCGCCAGCAATTGCAGGAATTGCAAACGGCGGGCGAACTGACTGGCAAGTCTTTTGAATTGACGATTCTTCGCAAGCCTGCCGGGTTGACGGTTGCGAAGCTATTGGTGGTGGGTGCCGGCAAGCGCGAAAAATTCTCCGAGACGCTCCTTCGACAACTGGCGGGGGCTGCGGCAAGGCATTTGCGTTCGCGCGGGGGACGGGAACTGGCCTGGATCCTGGGATCCGCCGAACTCGGCGCCGTCGCATCGGTCGTGGAAGGTGTTGTGGTGGCGGATTACGATTCCGACCGCTACCGCACTGAGCGCTCTGCTGAGAAAAGCATCGATAGCCTTTTGCTGGCGACCGGAGGCGATGCCCTGCCGGCTGATGCCGAAGGCGCCCTAACCCAGGGCCGAATTCTCGGAGAGGCCCAAAATTTTACGCGCGATCTGGTGAATGAGCCCTCAAATATTATGACCCCGACGAAATTGGCGGAGCGAGCTGCTGAGATGGCTGCGCAGTTCGGCTTGGAGTGCGAGGTATTCGGACCGGAAGATATTCAACGCCTGAAGATGGGGGCCTTTTGGGCGGTGGCACAGGGCAGTCAGACGGAGCCGGCAAGACTCATCGTCCTTCGTTATTCGCCTGAGGGGGCTCCGGAGCAACCCGTGGTCGGGCTCATCGGGAAGGGAATCACCTTTGACAGCGGGGGCATCTCCATCAAACCCAGCGAGAACATGCATGAGATGAAAACTGATATGGCGGGTGGCGCCACCATGCTTGGCGTCATGCAGGCGATTGCGCAACTCAAGCCGATGGTCCGAGTCACAGCGCTGATCCCTGCCACGGAAAATATGCCCAGTGGAAATGCCTTTAAACCTGGAGATGTCGTCACCTCCATGTCCGGAAAGACCATCGAAATCCTCAATACCGATGCTGAGGGCCGCCTGGTGCTGGCGGACGCATTGACTTACGCAAAGCAGTTGGGCTGCACCGTACTGATCGACGCGGCCACCCTTACCGGTGCGTGCATGGTGGCGCTCGGTAATATCACCACCGGTGTCTTTGGGTGGAACAAAGAATGGGTCAATCGTGTGCTGGATGCAGCCAATGCGGCAGGGGAAAAGATGTGGCAACTGCCTGTCGACGATGACTATCGGGATCTGTACAAGAGTGCGATCGCTGACTTGGCCAACACCGGTGGGCGATATGGTGGGGCGATTACGGCCGCTATGTTCATCGGAGAATTCGCCGGCGATACTCCCTGGGTGCATCTGGACATTGCGGGCACCCGCTGGGCGAATGACGAGAAGCCTTACCGTGCCAAGGGCCCGACAGGGCACGGCGTACGAACCCTTGTGCAACTGCTGACAGATTTTCAGGCGTAGGAAGTGGCATGGGCTTCTCGACCAAGTTCGCATGCGCCTGGCGCGAACTTACGGACATGATTCCCTGCCACGTCACGCTCACATCCGGTCGGGGATTTCTATTCCCATATGCTCGGTGGCCAGCGTCAGCGTCCGCTCTGTAATAACGACGAGATACAACAAGAACTTTTGGCGCAACGCGTCCGGTTCATTCAGGATGTGGAAGTGATGGTAGAAATTGTTGAAGGCCTGCGCCAGGCGGAATGAATACTTCGCCACCACGGCAGGCTCTTCGCTATTGATGGCCTGCGCCACTATCATTTCCAGTTGGCCCGCCAGCAATGTAAGCTCCCAATATGCCGGTCCGTCCTCCCCTTTAAAGTACTCCTGCAACTGTTCCGGCGTGAAGGCGCCGGGTAATTGATCGGGCTCGAACTCCGCGTGCGCGTCCTGGAATTTGCGAACGATATTCCTTGCCCGTACGATGCTGTATTGCAGGTAGGGCCCCGTTTCGCCCTCAAAGGCAAGCGCCTCCTTGAAATCAAATGCGATGATGATGCGGCGGGAGAATTTCAGCAGAAAATAGCGCAGCGCCGCCACGGCGATTTTGCGAGCGTAGTCGTAAACCTCGGCGGGATTCTGCGCCATATTGCGCGAGCTGACTTCCTCCGCTGCGCGGGCAATCAGCGTATCGATGAGGTCGTCGGCCTTAACGCCCTGTCCTTTGCGCCCGGAAACTTCCACGTAGGGGCGCTGGCGATCCTCGTCACTGAGCACGACTCCCATCTCTTCCGCGCAGCGCGCGGTGAGGCCCACAACTTCGTAGGCAAAATGGTGAAGGTTGGCGGCGCGTTCGTGGTAACCGAGTGTGTGGAACGCCGCTTTGACGATGTTCTGGAGATAGGATTGGCGTGTATCGATGACGGCATAAGCAGTGCTGGCATGGCCAAAGGGTGGCGCACCGGCCTCACCCTTCACTGTGGTGCGCCAAACAGTGTGGCCATCGGGATAGCGGTAGAATGGGGCGTAGCCAAAATCTTTGCCCAGCAGCGCGAACTTCCAGAGATGGTAGGCAATATCCTTGCCGACATAGGTCACGGTGCCATTGGAGCGCACAATGATCTTGGTGTCCTCCGCATCAGCGCCCTCGATTTCATTTTCTGAAGTGGAGTCGGCCAAATCCATAACCCAGCATCCCGCGCTTTTGCCCGTGTCTTCAATGCGAATGGCTTTATCCTTCTTAAGCAGTTCGAAGGCGGCACTCCAGAACTGGAGTTTCAGTATCTCGCTTTCCTGGGCCAGCAAGTCATACTGGATATTCAGACGCAGCATCGTTTCCAGATGGGCGCGGACAATGGCCGTTGAGATTAATTCCGCCATGGCTGCCGTATCACCGTGCCCCTCCTCGATGTCCTTCAATGCCTGTGCGCGCAATTTCAACACATCTTTGTCTTTTTCATAGAGTTGGAAGACGCGGGCGTACAGGTCCCAGCAGTAGTAGTCAAATCGCGCGGCACGCGGAAGTCCTGGCGCCGAAGCAGCCTCGATCAAGGCAGCAACGTCTTGCAGGGTTTTCTTCTCAAGGTGAATAAATCCCACCACGACGTCGGCAACCTGCACGCCCGTGTTGTCAATATAGTTTTGTACTTCAACGTTCTCGCCGGTGAACCGCAGCAGGCGGGTAAAGGTGTCACCCAACACGGCATTGCGAAGATGCCCAATGTGCGCTGCCTTGTTGGGGTTGATACTGGTGTGTTCCACCAGTATCTTGCCCCGATCGCTCGTGGCTGCAACGGTGGAGGAATTCCGCAGGGCAAATAGGCGGGCGGCAGTCTGGGCGCGGTCCAGATGAAAATTGAGGTAGCCGGCCCCGGCCACGGTGACGCGCTCCACACCTTCCAGATTCGAGACCAGGGGAGCGAGCTGCTCGGCAATTTTTCGAGGAGCCTGGCGTAATTTCTTGGCCAATTCAAAGCATCCCGCCAGCGAAATGTCGCCCATCTCAAGGTTGGGAGGTGAATCCATTGCGGGTGGGGGAACTTCAAGGTTAAATGCCGCGCGGACGGCCTCCACAAACTTGGTCTGAATCCTCTGTTGGATCTCTGGTAACAATGAGTGCTCCCTCTCCTGCTGTGTATGGATGCAATTTCGCCGGGCAAGCTTCACGCTATCATGACGTTGAAACCGACTTTTGCAGCGATCAAGATCAAATTATAACAGAGACCTCCGGCAGCGAAGGCGTAAGTGCATGTACGAACGCATCGCGAACGGGCAAGCCGGGGTTTGTCGCCGCCGGGAGTTTTTCTCGGCTTTCTGACGTCTCTGCGGTTTGGCACCGAATGGCATTTACAAATAGTATCCGGCATTCTAAGATTCCATCATATCAACTCAAGGAGCGTCTGAGAGCTGCCCGCGTAACCGCATGAAGCAATCCATCCTGATTGTTGACGACGAACCCGGCATCCGCGAATCCCTCACCAGTGTCCTGGAGGATGAGGGCTATCGTGCGGAGTCGGTTGGCAGCGGCGAAGCCTGCCTTGAAACCTTGCAAGCCGGCAAGTTTGATGTTGTTCTTTTGGACATCTGGTTGCCCGGTATGGACGGCATTCAAGTGTTGGAGAAGATCCAGGAACTGGAGGCGGCTCCAACGGTCATTATGATTTCGGGGCACGGCACAATTGAAACCGCCGTTCGCTCCACCAAGTTGGGCGCTTTCGATTTCATAGAGAAGCCGCTTTCCATTGACAAGACACTGCTGACGCTCCGCCACGCGCTCGAACAATCCCAGTTGGCAGCGCAAAACCGCGAGCTGCGCGCGGAGCTTCGGGGGCGCGACCGCATCATCGGTGACAGCGTACCCATGAAGGCTTTGCGCCAGCAATTGCAGCTTGCCGCCCCAACCAACGGCCGCGTGCTCATCTTCGGTGAGAGCGGTACGGGGAAGGAATTGGTGGCCCACGCGCTGCATAACCACAGCCAGCGCGCCGAGCAGCCCTTTGTTGAAGTCAATTGCGCCGCCATTCCAGAAGAGCTTATTGAAAGCGAACTCTTCGGGCACATCAAGGGGTCGTTTACCGGCGCGTTGGAGGACAAGACAGGCAAGTTTGAACAGGCCCATGGAGGATCTTTGTTCCTCGACGAAGTGGGTGATATGAGCTTGCGCACACAGTCCAAGGTCTTGCGCGTTATTGAGGAGCAGCGATTTACCGCCGTGGGCTCCGGCACGAATCTCACCGTCGATGTCCGAATTATTGCTGCCACCAACAAACACCTGGAAGACGAAATCCAAAAAGGCAACTTTCGCGAAGACCTGTTCTACCGGCTGAACGTGATTCCCTTCTTTGTGCCCCCATTGCGCGAGCACGCGGAAGACATTCCCACGCTGGCCAACTTCTTCCTGGCCGAATTCGCCCGCGCTTATGGGCGCCGCCCGAAGCATTTCGCCGAAACCGCCATGGAAACGCTGGTGAATCATCGCTGGCCGGGGAACGTGCGAGAGCTTAAGAACCTTGTCGAGAGACTCGTCATCATGGTGCCAGGCGAGCGAATCGAGCGGCGGCATCTTCCTCCGGCTCTGCACCAGGACGGGGCGCGTTCCGGTGCAGTCACCAAGTTTCCCACGGGCGGGTTCTCCAGCCTGCAGGAAGCGCGCACCGCCTATGAGCGAGATTACATCCTCCGCACGCTGGAGGAACATCAGGGAAACGTCAGCCGCACCGCCGAAGTCCTGGGGCTTGAACGCAGCCACCTGTACCGCAAAATGCGCTCTTTGGGCATTGCCGTCGGGAGTTAACGGGCAACCCGGTCCTTGCGTGCGCCGCTTGGTGCCTCTTACACCCCGCGAGGTTTGTAAGCTTGGTTTAACATTTTCGAAAGTTTTCGGCGCCGCGTCTTGATCCCGTTTTGCCCTCATTCCGGTCTCCTTGAGACAACCAGCGGCACCCACGGAGAATCGAAGAGATAGAAGCAGGCAAGGGTATCCAATCCAGGAAGGTGGGAGAAAATGGCGAAAATCTTCAGCTATACAGCCAAGGCGGCAATTCCTGTTGCGGTCTGTTTTCTGGCCGCATCGCTGATGGGAGCGGCGCAGGCCAAAGACAAAACGCAATTGACGGGCTACTGGAATTACAACGCCAAGCAGAGCGACGACGCGGATCAAAAGGTGCACGAGGCCCAAATCAACAGTCAGACCGGTGTGGATGATGCAAGGGGCGGCGGCGCCAACCCGACTGCCGGAACAGCCGATCCCGGGGGCGGGATTGGCGGCGGAGTTGGCGGCGGCTATCCCGTCATCGGCGGCATGGGCGGACGCGGAGGAATGGGTGGGATGGGGGGCGGCGGCATGGGCCGTGGCAGCCGGCAAGGAACCCGTGGGCCGGAAGTCACCGGCGAGGAATGGGACCGGCTTGCCGCGAATCCCAAGTATTTGCACATTGACCAGAACCCGGACCAACTCGTGGTCAGCAACGATTCCGACCAACCCCAGACCTTTTACGCCGACGGCAAGAAGCATGACGCCAAAGACGTTGACGGAAAAAGGATAACGACCAAGGGAAGTTGGGATGGTGACAGTTTCATTGCCGAAACCCGGCTGAGCCATGCTCAAAAAATCACCGAGACTTACCATCTTAGCAGCGATGGCAAGCAGCTCTATGTGGTAACTCGCTTTGACGATACTTCACTCAACGGCCCGGTCACCATCCGGCGCGTGTACGACGCGGGCAAAGCGCCGGCAAATTAGCCAGCGGTTACTCTCCTGAACCGCCTTCTCCGCGATAGTCCAGCTCCGCGATGACGGCATTATTGTCGCGCCAATGCGGTTGGACTTTTACATAGAGTTCCAGATAGACCTTGGGAGGGAAGAGCTTTTCCAGTTCCACCCGCGCCTCGGTGCCGATTTCTTTCAGCCGTGCCGCTCCCGCCCCAATGACGATGGGCTTTTGCGAGTCTTTCTCCACGACAATGGTGGCATGAAGGCGCGTCATCGTTGGCCCTTCTTCAAACGCATCAATCAGGACGGCCGTCACATAGGGCATTTCATGCTTGGTGTGGCGGATTACCTTTTCGCGAATGATTTCCGCTGCCAGGAAGCGCTCCGGCTGGTCCGTGTATTCGTCGGTGGGGAAATACTGTGGACCCTCGGGCAGCCGCTGGATTACGGCCTTAAGCAACACATCCAGTCCATCGTTATGCAGGGCGGAAATGGGGATGATCTCCTCGAAGGCGTAAAGCTTCGAGTATCGTTCCATCAACGGCAACAGGTCCGGCTTGTGCATGCGATCGACTTTGTTCAAGGCCAAAATCGTGCGGGGCGAGTATTCGTTCAAGAGGTTGATGACAAACTCATCGCCCTTCCCGTATCTTTCGCTCGCATCGACAATCAGCACGGCCAGGTCGCGATCCGCCAGGGCCTGCCGCACAAAGTTCATCATCTGCTCATTCAACCGTGAGAGGGGCTTGTGGACGCCCGGCGTGTCCATGAAAATTACCTGGGCTTCAGGACGGTGCAAAATCCCCAGGATGCGGTTGCGCGTGGTTTGGGGAACAGGCGTCACGATCGAAACCTTGGACTCCACCAGCGCGTTGACCAGTGTGCTCTTGCCGGCGTTGGGGCGCCCAACGATGGCGATAAATCCCGATTTGAACGGTGTAGTTTCAGACATGAGTTGCATTGGCGGAAAGCTCGGGCGGTGGAATCATCATCCGCACCTTGAGAACCGTCCGCTGATTTGCCTCCAATACTTCGAATGTCAACCCGTGACTTTCAACCTTTTCGCCGGCGGCGGGCACGTGGCCCAATTGATTCATCACCAGGCCTGCCACGGTGGAGTAATCGTCGCCTTCCAGGGGGACATGCACCTCATCGCCAACCTGCGCCAACTCGGCGTGGCCGGAAAGTATGTAGGTGGTTGGGGACTCCTTGATGATATCGCGGGCGTGAGGCTCCACTTCATCACGGATATCTCCCACAATCTGTTCCACCAGGTCCTCGATGGTAATCAGTCCTGAAACACTTCCATATTCATCAATTACGATAGCCATCTGCGTGGTGGATTGCTGCAATTCCTTCAGAAGATCGTGTATGGGCTTGGTTTCCGGCACAAACGGCACGGGCCGCACGAGTCTGCGAAGGGTTGCGCGCTTCTGCTCGTCCGGGGTTAATTCCATCAGGTCGCGCACGCTGATAAAGCCCTCGATGTGATCCATCTGGCCGGAGTATACCGGGTAGCGGGTCAGTCGCTTGGTGCGAAACAGCCCGCGCAGATCCTCAATGGTGGAGTTGATTTCAATGGCGGCAATCTCCGGCCGGGGGGTCATGATCTCGCGCGCCACCTTGTCGCCGAATTCCACCACGGATTGCAGCAACTCGCGATCCCCCTTTTCGATCAGGCCCTCCTGCTCACCCGTGGCAATCAGTTCCACCAGGTTTTCCTGCGGCGATGGCGGTTCGGGGTCCTGTTCGGTGGGCTCCAGCAGACGGGCAATGGTGGTGGAGATCAGAATCGGAAATGTAAGCGGCACCGCGCAAATGACCACGCCCCGCAACGTCGATTCCCAGCGCTCCAGGATTACCTCGGGCTCGTCATGCCGGACCACCATGCGGAAGGGAATCAATTGATCGGCAATGGCCACGGCGCTAAGGACAATCAGCAGAGCCGTGCCGATATCGCTCCAGAGGTGCTCAGGCCGCCGCCAGATCAGGAGGCCTGTCAACCCCACTGCAAACAGGTGCATGGCGGCGCCGTGCAAGGCGGAAATGGATACGCCCACGCGTTCACGATTGGGGCGTGCGCGCCCATCTTCGCTTGGCCCAAAAACCTTGCGCGCTCCCACCGGAGTCAGCCGCCGCATCAAAAGGCGCAGATAGGAGGCAACTGAGCCCAGAACCAGTAGGACTGCCAACAACGATATCCAAGCAACGGTAATGAGCAAATCTAAAGACATCATCGGAATTCAAGACAAGTCAAAAGGCAACCAGCAATGGTCAGACCCGGGGCCGGTCCAATTTTTGGCTCTTGCGTTTTGCCTTCTGACCTTTATGCCGCTTCTCTCCCCCGTCCAATCCAAGGTGCTCTCGCAAGGTCAGTTCCAAGGCAATCATTTGGCCATTGTCCTTCTCATGGTCATAACCGATCAAGTGGAGGAGTCCGTGCAGAATCAGCCAACGAATTTCATTGAGGGTGTTGTGCCCTTCGAATTCGGCATTACGCCGCGCTGTTTCCACAGAAATTACGATGTCACCCAGAAAATTAGTGAAGCCGCCGCCTGCTTTGGAATGAGACAGCCCGGGTACATGGGCGCTTCCCGCTTCGTTCCAAGGGAAGGAGAGCACATCGGTGGATTTGTCCTTGCCGCGATATGCAAGGTTCAAATGGCGGATAGCGCTATCATCCACGAAGCACACGTTGAACTCGCTTTTATCCAGCCGCAACAGCCCCTTCAGGCTGCGTACGAATACCAGCAAGGAGGAGGTGCGCACCACATACCGTTTTTGCAGATTGACGAACACCACACCTCGTACGCCTTGAAACTGTTTCTTTCCACTCATTTCTGATCGCCGTTGGCTTTCGCAGCCCGTACCTGGTCAAACTCTTCGTAGGCGCGGATAATCCGCTGCACCAGGCTGTGCCGTACCACATCACGCTCGGTAAAAAAGATCATGCTGATGCCCGTCACTCTTCCCACCACTTCTATCGCTTCCACCAGACCGGAGCGCCGTCCCGTGGGAAGGTCAATCTGGGTGACGTCACCCGTAATTACCGCCTTGGAATTGAAGCCCAGGCGGGTCAGGAACATTTTCATCTGCTCGGTGGTCGTGTTCTGTGCTTCGTCCAGAATGACAAAGGCATCATTCAGCGTGCGCCCGCGCATGAAGGCGATGGGCGCAATCTCAATGATGTTCTTTTCAATAAAGCGATCCACCCGGTCAGGGTCAAGCACATCGTAAAGCGCATCGTAAAGAGGGCGCAAGTAGGGATTCACCTTCTCCTGCAGCGTGCCGGGGAGATATCCCAGGCGCTCGCCTGCTTCCACCGCCGGCCGTGCCAGAATGATCCGGCTTACCTCTTTTGTGAGCAGCGCGTCCACCGCCATCGCCACTGCCAGGTAGGTTTTGCCGGTGCCCGAAGGTCCAATGCCAAAAACCATATCGTTGCGTTCCATGGCATCGACGTAACTGCGCTGGTTCATACCCTTGGGGGCGATGGATTTCTTGCCGAAGCTGCGGGGACGGCCCGCCTCCGCCAAACCCTTCAGGCCCGCGGAGGGGTCCTGGCTGAGAATGCGTAGAAATCCCTCAATTTCCGCGTTCTCAAAGCGCGTGCCGCTTTCCACCAGGGTTACGTACTCCTCCACCATGCGCTGGGCGCGGCGGATATTGGGTTCCTCACCCTCAATCTCCAGGGATTCCGGCCCCAAGTGGGCGGAGACCTGGAAGCATTGCTCAAAGAGCTTCAGGTTGCCGTCGTAGGTTCCCACGAGCGCTGGAACCCCTTTGCGAATTTTGACACTGGCATTCATAGGATTCGAAGTCTGAGACACGCCTCCATTTCAAAGGATGCACATAGCGCGGAGTTCGGCAGAATATCGCCGGTTGGCAGTCTTGGAAGGTGGATGAATGTTCATTAAGTCTTCTCGATGGTACTGGAGTAGGCCGCGAAAGTCAATGTGGGTGCGGTTTTTGCGGCTTTTGAGCTTGGAAGAGCTGTCCGTGGTCCGTTGCTGGAAAACAGCGGCCAGTGTTTGGTGGCCAGTTCTTAGTGGGTTCTGCCTCCTGCCCACGTTGAAGCGCAGGCGACGGGCAACTGGCAACGGACTACTGCCAGCCCTTCCGTAACCCATTTTGCGCTCCGGCCTGTCCCGGCTTTTGTAGCCTATTCATAAATGGGCACTGTGCAGGCCAAACGTGTAACTCCCTTTCTTTTCATCAACATCTTGGCAAGCGACGTGTAAGTGACTTTGTTTTCATAGACATCTTGGCAGGGCATTTCTCGGACATTTTTTCTACATGTTTTTTCAATAAGATAGCGGCTTTGCAGTCCAAAATTTCACCCTTTTTTTGCGAGCCGCTTCCGTTTTTGAATTCATTAAGCTTCTTGTTTGCAATGACATAGATTTTGGGAAGATTCTTCCATTTTTGGCCTAACCCCTTTCGTTTCTGTTACATCTTGGCAAGCCATCTCCCGTTTTTCTCGCGCGCCGTCGGATAGTCGCAAAAGTCATTATCTATGAATAGGATAGGGTTTATGACGTTTTGTCTCTAAACGCTAACCCCTTTTGTTTTCCAATACATCTTGCAAAGCCGCAATTTCTTCCTCCGATCGCGCACGAGAAATCCACGTGGAGAAGGGGGGATTTAGGGTGCTTTTTGCAACCCGACCCAAGGTGTCTCCCTCCCCCCTGGGTCAAGCAATTGTCTCCCCTAGAATAAATACGTGGGTATTAGCTTTGTCAAGCCTAAACGAGGCTATGATTTTCGACCTAGGAGTTGGGAGGATTCGTCCCGGCGGGAGTCTTGCGCCAGAAAGATGCCCGCTTGCCACCCTGCTTGTTCTATGCCCGCGTGGGATTAGCTGTAAAGCACCACTCCATCTGTAAACCACCACCACACCGGCGCGGACGCCGGCCCACGGTTCCTCCAACCCCATGAAAGCACGGCAATTCTAGCCCACGTCTTTTGGCTAGTCAAATGCTCTAGTCACGGGTGTGATGAACGGGCAGGGACAGGATTGGGGGAGGAATGAAATGAAAAACGTAAAGGTATTGACTTTGTTGGGGTTGGGCCTGTTGGTTGCGCCGTATGCGCTCGCCCAGGGTGGCGGACAGGGGGATCCCGGGTACGGCAATCCGGGCTACCAGGGTCAGGGCAACCCCGGATACGGAAATCCGAACCAGGGTTATCAGAATCCCGGCTATCAGGTTCCGGAGCAGGGGTATGTGGACCAGGGCTACGCACCTCAGGGTTACGTGGCGGAAGGGCCGCCTCCAGCATGCCCTTACGGCTACTACCCCTCTTACCCCTACGGGTGTGCGCCTTACGGCTACTATGGACCCAGCTGGTTTTCGGGGGGAGTCTTTATTGGCACCGGACCTTGGGGTTGGGGTGGACGCGGGTACTATGGCGGCCGCGGATTTTATGGCGGCCGCGGTTATAGTGGGCGCGGGTACTACGGCGGCGGTGGATTCCGGGGTAATGGTTACGCCGCTGGCGCACGTGGATCCGGCGGTGGACGTTCCTTCAGCGGCGGTGCACGTTCCTACGGTGGTGGCGGCCGAAGCTTCAGCGGTGGCGGACGTTCCTACAGTGGAGGCGGTCGAAGCTCCGGTGGTGGTGAACGTTCCTTCAGTGGCGGCGGACGCACCAATGGTGGCGGTGGACACTCCTTTAGCGGGGGCGGTCACAGTGGCGGAGGCCATGGAGGTGGACGCCGGTAATATCCATCAATAGCTCGAATTTCTCGCGGCCGACGGCAACAGCTGTCGGCCGCTTCATTTCACGCAGGTTCTTTTTGAAACATCGTGGGAGGGTGCGGCCGGTCTGCCGGTCCTCACCGGAGGTAGCATGAGTGTCGAGGAACTCGTCCCCGCTACGGAATCGTTACCACCAATGCCGAGCAGGGGGAACTGCCGATCCGGCGGTATCCGTGCGGCAGGTTTGAATCGAAGTAGATGGAGTCGTCTTTCTCCAGGGAGTGTTCGACCTCGCCAATCCGCAGTCCCAGTTTGCCCGAAGTTATAAAGATAAATTCAATACCGGAATGTTGATGAACCCGCACTTTGGCCGGAGCCAGAGGATGAAACTCGGCAAGGTAGGCGTTAAGTTTCCGCTCGACCGCAGGAAAATCTAGGCACTCAAAGTGGAAGCCCACTTCCGCGGCATCGGGTTTTTCCGGAAAGCGGAGCCGCTCCGAGCCGCGAACGATGGCCACGATCTGCCGCTTGCGCTCGTCGCTGAAGAAGAAGTCCAGTCCCACGCTGAACACCAACGCGATCCGGAGCAACGTGGGAAGCGTAGGAAACATTTTTCCCCGTTCGATTTTCGATAACAGGGCGGGGGAGAGCCCGGTATGACGACCGAGATCCACCAGCCCCACTTTCTTTTTCAAGCGCAGTGCGCGCAACTTTTCTCCAATCGAATAGCGCTGCAATCCTTCTTGTAAGGTTGTAGAAAGCAATTTTTCGCTCCTCGTTTTACTGGCAGTCAAAATACTGCCCGCAATTTTACTGACGCTCACACGACTTTTATTGTTACGCAACTTTTCTTTACAGTCAAACATCTTTTATCTATAGTTAAGGAAGTTAGAGCTTAACTTCAATCCAAAAAATGAGGAGACACTCGCATGATGAAAAATTGGAAAGTGGCGCTTTTGCTCGCCGCTTGTTTGACGTTTTCCGGATTCGCGTCGAATTCGGCTTTTGCCCAGAGTCCCAACGCATCCATTTATGTGGTGCATGGAATTCCTGGCCACGATGTAAGCGAAGCCCTGGACCCGGCATTGCCGGTGGATGTGCAAGTTGATGGCGCCGTTTGCCTGGTGAGTGGTTTGAAATTTGGGGATATCGCCGGGCCGTTCACGATTCCCGCCAACACCTACAGTATTACCATCAGTTTGGCCAATACTCTAAAACCTTGTTCCAACGCGACCCTGCTGGGTCCCGTCAGCGTTACCGTAACCGCCGGTGAGAACGCGTCCGTGGTGGCGTACCTCAATGCAGAGGGCGCGCCTGGCGTGAAGGCATTCGAAAATGATCTCACCCCGACCCCGTCCGGGAAATCCCGGCTCATCGTCCAGCACACAGCCTATGCGCCGCCGGTAGACATTGCCGTCAGCCAGGATACGTTTATCCTGGGGAACAACCCTTTCACCCATCCAATTGCCACCGTTCGCGACTTGACGAATGGGGAACAAGCCGCGGCTCTGTTTACGTCGGGCAAGTTGTGGAATTACCCGCAGACTCAAGTCACTTTGACTCCTGCTGGCAAGAGTTCCCCCGTAATTGGCCCGTATTTCTTCCAGCTTGTTCCGCACGATGTTTATCTCATTTACGCCGTGGGTTCAGTCAGCACGGGGTCGTTTACCTTAATCAGCAAGATTATTCCTGGCGTGTAATTGACGTAGCGTGATCACAAAGACTGCGGCTGGAGGGGCAACTTTCGAAACCGGACGTAGCCCCCCCGCCGGATCCTAGAGCGGTTTTGATTTAAGTGTCCGCATTTCGTGCCACGGGCGTCCCGCCCGTGCCCGANNACCACTTAATTCAAAAACGCTCTAATCCGTTGAGAGATCCCCGGTTCTGCCGGGGAGGCAGCAAAAGTTTGACAGCTTCGGAATGGGGACCGGGCACAAGACCCCTCACCCGTCCCGATGTGTCGGGACCCCCTCACTCCTGAGAGAGGGTGGGGAATTTTTTTCCTTCTCCCTGGGGGAGAAGGTGGCCGAGGGACGAGGTCGGATGAGGGGGCTTTTTCCCGACGGTGGCGCTCCGGCCCCTTTGAGGGGCCAGCCACCGTAAGTAAGGCCTCCGGCTTTGCCGGAGGATAATTACTCTGCAGAAGGAGAAAACTTATGAAGAAGAATTTTACGGATATGCTGGCTCGACACTTTACCATTGGGGCGGCCGCGCTGGCCCTAACGTTGGGTTGGGCGACGATGGCCGCCGCGCAAAACAACAAAGACATCGTTGAAACTGCGGTGGCAGCAGGATCGTTCCAGACCTTGGCCAAGGCGCTGGATGCCGCCGGCCTGGTGGAAACTCTGAAAAGCGCGGGGCCGTTCACGGTGTTCGCCCCCACGGATGAAGCGTTCGCGAAGTTGCCGGAGGGTACCGTCGCGGACTTGCTGAAACCCGAGAATAAGGCGAAGCTTATTGCCATCCTCACCTACCACGTGGTTCCGGGAAAAGTGCTGGCGGCGCAGGTGGTCAATTTGAATTCCGCCAAGACGGTAAATGGCCAGTCCATTACGATCAGCACTTCAGGTGGAACCGTTATGGTGGATGACGCCAGGGTGGTTAAGACTGACATCCTGTGTAGCAACGGCGTGATCCACGTAGTCGACAGCGTTTTGCTGCCAAAGTAAAGATCCCCGTTGGTTTTCCAAATGCCGATTGGGAACCGGGAAACGCGGGGTGTCGCCTACGTCGGGATGCGACCCCCTGCGTTCACCCTGGGAAATGGTTGTTGCCAACTAACGAATTCACAAAACGCGAACCTGACAAGGAGAGATTTGTGCCTACTAATCTAGAACTAAAGCCAGACATGCAAAGAGACATTCCTGGCCCAATGGCTGCGTTTCCGGAATCTTTGACGATCCCGGATGCCCAGGGCAACCCGGATCGTGGGTGGGGCAAGGCTCACGCACCAAAAAATCAGCGGCTTGAGCAGGTCGTCAGGGAATTGCTTATCGAACTCGGGGCGGATATTCATGACCAACACTTCCGAGGCACCCCGGCCCGCGTGGCCCGGTTATACCGCGACCTGACGCAGGGATACAGATTGAAGCCGGATGAAATCCTCACGACCTTTGCCTCCAACCATCACGAACTCATCGTGGTTTCCGATATCAATTTCTATTCGCTTTGTCCCCACCATCTGTTGATCTATCGCGGCAAGATGCATTTTGGTTATGTGCCTAATGGGAAGATCGTGGGACTTTCCAAGATTCCCCGATTGATCCAGGGAATGGCTGCTCGATTGATCGTTCAGGAGGACCTGGTATCGGAAATTGCCGATACGTTCATGGTGGAGGTTAACCCACTTGGCTGCGTCGTGCGGGCGATGGGCCGGCACGACTGCGTGGCGGTGCGTGGGGTAAAATGTCATGAGGCGGCCATGACCACGGTGGCACTGCGGGGAGTTTTTCAGGAAAAATCCTCGCTCACGGAAGAATTCCATCAGATCCTTTCGACAAGCGGAAGGCCCTGAGAGGTGGCGATTCTTTTGATGGATAATCGATCCAAGAATGCGGAACGAGGAAAACGATTGAAATTTTTGTTCCAACTCGCGGTAACCGTTTTGGCGACTGTAACCATCGCCTGGGCAGGCTCGGCGGACAAGGCACCAGAGCAATCGTTGGTGGCGTCGCAAGGAAACTTCCCGCAGCTCACTGCGACGAATCTGGAGGATGAAAGGCTTTCGCTTCCCGCCGACTTTGCCGGCGAGCGCAACCTGCTCCTGATCGCCTTCCAGCGCGAACAACAGAAAAACGTGGACACGTGGCTGCACCAGATGAAACGTTTTGAGTCGAACGCGGGCTTTCGCTACTACGAGCTTCCCACCATCGACAAGGTGAATGCTCTCGTCCGCTGGTTTATCAATGGCGGGATGCGGCGCGGCATTCCTGACCAAAGCGCCCGTGCCCGCACCATCACGCTCTATATCGACAAGGCTCCATTTCGCAAGTCCTTGAACATCCCGGACGAAAATCAGATCTACGCGATCCTGATTGATCGCTCCGGGCGGGTGCTCTGGCGGGCCGTGGGCGATTTTGATGAAGCCAAGGCTGCCGGCTTGCAGGCAGCTCTGTTGCAAGGGAAGCAGTGACCCCGCCGTCAGGATCGGAATAGCCGCCATGAAAGTTAGAACACTCCATCGCGAAGCGAAGATTGCAGCCCCTCTGCCCATGGTGTTCGTCTTTTTCAGCGAGGCGCGCAACCTCGACAAGATTACTCCGCCATGGCTCCACTTCAAGGTGGTGAAGCAGACAGATCTCGAGGTTAAAGCAGGAACCCTGATTCACTATCAACTCACCTGGCATGGACTGCCGATGCGCTGGACAACCCTGATAGAAGAATGGCAGGCGCCGGCAAAATTCGTCGATGTCCAACTGAAGGGTCCCTACCGGCTCTGGCATCACACCCACACTTTTGAGGCTTGCGACGGCGGTACAATCATTCGCGACGAGGTTCAATACGCAGTTCCGTTCGGTGCGCTGGGAGATTTTTTCGCTGGCTGGAAGGTGAAGCGCGATGTGGAGCGGATATTTGATTACCGGACCTCGCAGATCGCGGAGATCTTTCATGCACATTCTCTCTGAACGGTTTTGATCATTTTCTTTGGAGTTGTGATGTCCCTAATTGAACAATCCCCCAACCTGCCTTTAATTTTGTTGACCGGTGGCACCGGGTATATTGGGGGCAGGCTGCTGAAGGCCTTGGAGGCGAGTGGCAGGCCAGTTCGCTGCCTCGCCCGTCGCCCTGACTCTCTGCGAGGTCGCGCGGAGCCATGTGCCGAGGTGGTGGCTGGTGACTGCCTCGACCTCAGCACACTTCCACCAGCAATGGTGGGTGTACACACCGCCTATTATCTGGTGCACTCGATGGGCTCGCCGCGGGACTTTGAGGAGGACGATCGAAAAGCGGCAAAGAATTTTGCCGATGCAGCCCAGCAGTCGGGGGTGCGGAGAATCATCTACCTGGGCGGTCTTGGTGAACCATCCGCGGAACTCTCCTCCCACCTGAAAAGCCGCCAGGAGGTGGGGGAAATTCTTGGCAGTTCAAATGTCCCAGTTGTGGAGCTTCGCGCCTCAATCATCCTCGGTTCCGGAAGCCTTTCATTTGAGATGATCCGGGCACTGGTGGAACGATTGCCGGTTATGATTTGCCCGCGTTGGGTTTCAACCATGGCTCAACCTATTGCCATTGAGGATGTAGTGGCGTATCTGCTCGAAGCCCTTTCACTGCCGGCAATGGAAAGCGGTGTGTTCGAAATCGGAGGAGCCGAGCAGGTGTCCTATGCGGACATTATGCGCGAATATGCCCGGCAGCGCGGTCTTCGTCGTTGGATGATTTCTGTCCCGGTACTGACTCCCCGCCTGTCAAGTTTGTGGCTGGGACTCGTTACCCCTGTTTATGCGCGTGTAGGGCGTAAACTCGTGGAAAGTCTCCGGCATCCGACGGTCGTGCGCGACGCGGCAGCCGCGCGAAGGTTCAATGTTCGGCCAAGGGGACTCCACGACGCGATGAACAGAACTTTGCGGAACGAAGACCACGAGTTTGCTCAAACTCGATGGTCTGACTCTCTTTCCTCGGGCGGCCGCCTGAAGACATGGGGTGGATTACAGTTTGGCTCGAGACTTGTGGACTCCCGAACCATTGAAGTCAAAAACTCAGCCAAAGTAGCCTTCGCTCCGATCACGCGCATTGGAGGCACCACGGGGTGGTACTTTGCAAATCCCCTGTGGCGATTGCGAGGCTTCTTGGACTTGCTAGTCGGTGGCGTGGGATTGCGACGAGGCCGGCGTGACCCGGAATCAATGCAAATAGGCGATTTCGTGGATTTCTGGCGCGTGGAAGAGTTCTCTGCGCATCGGTTCTTACGCCTGATGGCCGAAATGAAAGTTCCGGGAAGGGCATGGTTGGAATTTGAGGTCACGGGCGATTCCGCGAGGTCCACAATCCGGCAGACGGCTATTTTTGACCCGCTTGGGCTCTTTGGGCTGATTTATTGGTATGCCCTCTATCCTGTGCACAAATGGATTTTTGCGGGTATGCTTCGCAAAATTGCGGAAGCCTGTGGTTCAACGGACATGGTCACCCCTGTCAGCGCAGCTTGAACCGATGATGAAAGACCATTGAAGATCTCGAATGCATTAATCCTGGAGCGTGATGCGAAATCCGGAGGAATTGGCTGAAGACGCGCGGGTCACAATTCGGCGCGGCGGTGCGCCCGACACCAAAGGCCGATGCGTCGTCTACTGGATGCAGCGCGCGCAAAGGGCCCAGGATAATCCGGCCCTAAACGTGGCCATTGCGGCGGCCAACCTGCTTGGCAAGCCAGTGGTCGTATTCATTGGCCTGGTTCCCTTCTATCCGAATGCCAACCTGCGCAGCTACAGCTTCTTCGTGCAGGGTTTGCCCGACATTGCAGAGGGGCTCCTTCACCGCAGTGTGGGATTGGTGCTGCGCCGATGGCCAGAGCATGAATTGGAACGCTTTTGCCAAGAGGTGCACCCGTGCCTGGTAGTAGGTGACGAGAACCCCATGCGCGAGCCGGAGCAGTGGCGCGTCGCGGCTGCCCATCATCTTCGAGTTCCGTTCTGGACCGTGGATGCCGACGTCATTGTGCCCACCGCACTCCTCAAAAAAGAGCAGTACGCAGCTCGCACGATTCGTCCACGAATTCACGCCCTGCTTCATGACTTTCTCACCGAGCCAGGGAATCCGAAGGCGAGGTTACCGTGGCAGCAGCCCGCAAATCTGGAAGCTCATTCAATCAATGACGACATGCTTGAGAAGTTCCCCATTGATTCTTCTGTCGCACCCGTTTCGGGCTTCCCCGGTGGGACGAAGGCGGCACTGGCCGCGCTGAAGCGATTTATAAGCGAACGGCTGGAAGGCTACGACACTAAGAGAAACCATCCTGATGTGGATGGTACCAGCCAGATTTCGCCTTACCTTCACTTCGGCCACATTGGTCCCCACACGGTGGCGTTGGCAGTGAAAAATGCCGATGCGCCACTCCCGGACCGCGAAGCGTTTCTTGAGCAATTGATCGTCCGGCGCGAACTCGCCATCAATTTCGTGAAATACAATTGGCATTACGACCGGCTTCAATCGGCGGAACCCTGGGCGCTGCGAACTTTGAAAGAGCACCACCGCGATGAGCGTGAGTATCTCTACACGGAAGAGCAGCTTGAGAACGCCGAAACGCACGATCCGTTGTGGAATGCCGCCCAGCAGCAGATGGTGCTTTCCGGATGGATGCACGGCTATCTGCGAATGTATTGGGCGAAGAAAATCCTGGAATGGACGCCCTCACCGGAAGACGCATTCGCCATTGCCGTTCGCCTGAATGATCGCTATGAGCTGGACGGGCGCGATCCCAACGGTTATACAGGGATTGCGTGGGCAATGGGCGGCAAACACGATCGGGCCTGGGGGCCGGAGCGCCCTGTTTATGGAAAGATCCGCTACATGTCTTACGCCAGCACCTCGCGCAAGTTTGACAGCAAGCTTTATATCGACCGCATGAGGATGCTGGCCGGGAATAGAGGTGCTTGATGACGACAACCAGACAACTGATTGCACTGGCCATATCGGTGGTTATCTGCCTGGGCGCCGCGGGGATTGGTTCGCTGCTGACCATCCCTTCCATTCCCACGTGGTATTCGACACTGCAAAAGCCCAACTGGAATCCGCCCAATTGGATCTTCGGACCCGTGTGGACGGTACTCTATCTCATGATGGCAGTGGCGGCGTGGCTGATTTGGCGCCAGCCTGGTTCTCTTGATGTCAGGCTTCCGCTAACCCTTTTTGCGATTCAACTGGCGCTGAACGTGGCGTGGTCGGGCATCTTTTTCCGCCTGCATTTGGTCGGAGCGGCTTTTCTTGAGGTCACGATCCTGTGGATTTTTATCCTGGCAACGACGATCGCGTTTGGATTCGTTTCCAGGACGGCCAGTTATTTGATGGTTCCCTATCTTCTGTGGGTCACCTTCGCCTCGACGCTGAATGGAACGATCTGGAGATTGAACGCATGAGTGACTCGGCGCCGGCCTCCATTCGCATTGGCATATCCGCCTGCCTGCTGGGTGAAAAGGTTCGCTATGACGGCGGCCACAAGCGCGACAACTATCTGGTGGAGACCTTTGGCCGTTACGTGGAATGGGTGCCCGTCTGCCCGGAAGTGGAGATGGGGCTTGGCACGCCACGCGAAACTCTGCGCCTGGTTCGCATTGGCAACGATGTTCACATGGTCATGCCCAAGACGGGGGCGGATCACACCGATGGGATGCGCGCCTATGCAGCCCGCCGGGTTCGCGAATTGGTAAGGGAAGAATTGCGCGGCTACATTTTGAAAAAGGATTCGCCCAGTTGCGGCATGGAACGCGTGCGGGTGTTTGATGCCCACGGAGTGCCCTCCAAGTCAGGCCGCGGACTCTTTGCCGAAGCTCTTCTTCAGCACTTTCCCCATCTGCCCGTGGAAGAAGAGGGTCGGCTTTGCGACGCGCGCCTCCGAGAGAATTTTATTGAACGCGTTTTTGCCTATGAACGATTGCGTCTGCTCTTTACCCCTCACTGGAGCATTGCCGGCCTGGTGGCATTCCACACTGCGCACAAGTTGCTTCTGATGGCCCATTCACCGCTCTTCTACAAGAGCCTTGGCCGCCTCGTGGCGGAAGCCAAATCCGTGCCCCGAACAAACCTGCGCGACCAATACGAATCGGAATTCATGGGCGCGCTCCGCGAAATGGCCACCACCAAGCGGCATGTGAATGTGCTTCAGCACATGGCGGGATATTTCAGCAAGCAGCTTGATCCTGCCTCCCGTCAGGAGTTGCAGTCGGTCATTCAGGACTTCCACTGGGGTTTTGTTCCCCTTGTTGTTCCCCTCACACTGATCAACCACTATGTCCGAAAGTACGATGTCGAGTATCTGCGCGGGCAGGTTTATCTTGAGCCCCACCCCAAAGAATTGATGTTGCGCAATCACGTCTAGTGAACGCGGCAAGTCCCGTAATTCCGCGCACAGGCCTCTCGATTCGTGCGGTTTCCATCAGTGCTTGACATGCCCCCCGCTACTGGAGCAGCATGTTCGCGGCCGTGGTTCATGCGTGGACCTGCAAGCATCACCCTTCCTTTTTAAGGTACCTTCGCGGCGCGGCATGGTTCAGATCCAGGAGGCCTGCCTTTGGAGCATCTCATTCGCCGGCGAATTCTTTCCATTAAGCGGGCCGGGATTTTCAAGGTCTCCCGCAAGAAGGGGATCGGCGTTTATTTCATTGATCGAGGGAACTCATATGAATACAAGGGAACGATTCCTGGCAGTACTTGATTTTGACAAGTCCGTGCACTCTTTGAAGTGGGATTTTGGCATCTGGGGTGAGGCCGTTGACAACTGGTATAAACAGGGTCTTCCCAAGAATCACTATCCCAAGATCAGCAAAGAGTTGACCACACCCACGGGCTCGCTCTATGGACGGGCATGGCGGAGCGTCGGCGAGGATCGGCTGGCAGGTGGCCTGGGAGTGATGGTTGGCGGCCTCTACTGGCCCACCCAGGCGTTCCCTTTGGGCATTGACGTTCGCGATCACTTCCACATGGATCAAAACCAGCAGCTTTGTGACGTCAATCTACTATTTTGCCCCATGTTCGATGTGCAGGACTTGCATGAGGATGACGAAACCCTTGATTACATCGATGTCGATGGCGTCCAGCGCCACTTCCTCAAGGCCGAAGGCACAATTCCCACCAGCATGAAGTGGCCCATCACGGACAAGAAGAGTTGGGAGAAGCTCAAGGATGAGCGCCTGAACCTGAAGAATATCAGCAGTCGTTTTCCCTCCAATTGGGAGGCAAAAGTCAAAGAGTACCGAAACCGCGATTATCCTCTGGCCGTGGGCGGCTACCCTATGGGATTTTTCGGCACCCTCAGCCACTTGATTGGATATGAAAACCTGTTCTACTGGTATCACGATGAGCCGGCGCTGGTGCACGACATGCTCAATACCTTCACCGAAATCTGGATTGCGGTCTATTCCGAAGTCCTAACTAAAGTCGATATCGACCACTACCACATTTGGGAGGATATCTCGTACGGGACCGGCTCCATGATCTCGCTCGATACGGTGCGGGAATACATGCTGCCCTACATCAAGCGGGTGGTCGATTTCCTGAAGCCCCGCGGCGTGCGGCACATTTTGCTGGATACCGATGGCGACTGCAATTCGTTAATCCCTCTATTCATGGAAGCCGGCGTAACGGGCATGTATCCATTTGAAACCCACTGCGGAATGGACATCGTCAAGGTGCGGCAGCAGTATCCCAAGCTTCAGATCCTGGGTGGAATTTCCAAGGGCGAGATTGCCAAAGGCAGGGATCGGATCGACCAGCTCCTGGTGCCCATTGAGCAGGTTCTCAAGACAGGCGGCTGCATTCCCTTCAGCGACCACTTTATTCCGCCCGACGTTTCGTTTGAGGCCTATTCGTACTACCGCAACAAGCTGAACGCGATGATTGACAAGTACGGGGATTAGCCTCACGCGGGCGAAGCCCGCTTTGGACTGCGGCCGCGCAGCTGCCGCTCTTCCCCTTCCGCCCGCTGAGCCTTTGCCGCATGAGCAGAGGGAGGAAAGCGGCAGCTTTTTACCGTTCGTTTTTTTGTCGTCGCTTTTTGGCTTCCACTTTTTGCCCAACGCTTTCTCCCTTCCGCTCGCCGTGTCTTTGCCGTATTAGGTGAAGCAGGAAAGCGGCAGCTGCGCGGCCGCAGTCAAAGCGCTTCGCGCATGTCCGCCTTAAATCTAGTGCCGGTATTCACCCGAATCCAGCTCTCTATTCGTGAATAAACCTCCCAGGGCTAAGAAACGCTCATCCTCGCGCACCATCCTGCCGAAATAGATATTTGGTGGCGCCGCAAGAATTTCACCAGCACCCCGCCAACAAACTTTCAAAGCCCTGCGTGGTGGTGTATTCTAATGTGTTACTGGAACCGCGCTGTTATACGCTGGGGGGAACGGTGGGAACTCCAGAGCACTAAATCCGCAATCTTCGAAGGAGATCAAAGCTTATGCCTCTAGTTTCAATGCGTCAATTACTCGACGAAGCCGCAAAGGGTGGCTATGGCGTCGGTGCTTTCAATGTCAACAACATGGAGCAGATTCAGTCCATCATGGAAGCTGCCCGCGAAACCAAGTCGCCCGTTATCGTGCAGGCCAGCCGGGGCGCGCGCAGCTACTCACAGGATAAATTCCTCTATCATCTGATGCTTGCCGCCAATGAACTCTATCCGGAAATTCCCCTGGTGCTTCACCTGGACCATGGCAACAGCGTCGCAACCTGTAAATCCGCCATTGAGCTGGGCTTTACCAGCGTCATGATGGATGGCTCGCTGATGGAGGACGGCAAGACGCCCTCCTCGTTTGAATACAACGTGAAGGTGACGCGTGAAGTGGTGGAAATGGCCCACGCCAAGGGTGTCACCGTGGAAGGCGAAATCGGCTGCCTCGGTGGCATCGAAGACGGTCACGGCGCCGGGCTCGACGGCCTGAGCCACCTCACCGATCCCGCGCAGGCGGCCGAATTCGTAAAGCTTACCGGACTTGACGCCCTGGCCATCGCCATCGGCA
>PLSX01000199.1:0-1746 GCA_003165315.1 Acidobacteriota bacterium | reverse complement strand
CTCGGCATCAAGAACGGCGTGCGCAAGGTCAACGTGGATACGGATAATCGCCTGGCGATCACGGGCGCCATCCGCAAGGTCTTCTTTGAGAAGCCCGAGGAGTTCGACCCGCGCAGCTACTTGAAGCCTGCCCGCGAAGCCATGAAGAAGGTTGTGGCGCTGCGCATGACCCAGTTCGGCCAGGCCGGCCACGCTGGTGACTACTCCCCGCTGCCACTTTCTGAAATGGCCAAGCGGTATGCAACAAAAGCCACCGCGTAAGGTTTGATGGAGCCGCGATAGTACTAATCCACCCAGGTAGGGGCGGTTCGCGAACCGCCCCTGCTTTAAAGCTGGCGCCCCTGGAGTGATGTCTTCACACGCGCCCAACATCCCGGTGGGCTCTTCCGCCAGCTGGCGGCTCGAAGCCACCGTTTTACCCGGCTGCTGCAATAGCCGCGCGCGATAAGGAATTGGCCATGTCTACTTTCCTGCTTTCTTTACTCTTTCTCTTAGCCATTCCCGCACCACAAACTGCAAATCCAAATGCCGCTGACTTGTGTAGCATTCAAGGGGTAGTGGTGAAGGCAGGCACGAGCGAACCTTTGCGCAGGGTTATTGTGGAGGCGTGGTTGGCAGGGGAGAATCTCCGCTCCACAAGCGGCACCGTGACTGACGCGCTGGGGCGATTTGAACTGAAGGGGCTTGACCCGGGCCATTATTTTTTGTCGGCGGAACACGATGGTTTTGTGACGCGAAAATATGGACAACATAATCCGCAAGGAACCGGAGCAATATTGACTCTATCGCGGGGCCAAACAATTTCCAATATCACGATGCAGCTTATTCCCGGGGCAGTCATAGCCGGGCATGTGTACGACGAGGATGGGGAGCCCGTAGTCCGCGCATCAGTTACGACGATTTCCTATATTTATGTCAATGGGCAACGTGAACTTAAACGTGGCCAGCCGGTTTGGACAAATGATCTTGGTGAGTTCCGGATTTTTGGGCTTTTCCCCGGTCAGTACATCTTGCAGGCGACGCATCGAATTAATCCGTCTGAGTATCCCCGAGCAGAACGGCCTGACGTTCAAATGTATTATCCTGGCGTTCTCGACGCCAGTCGGGCCAGGCCCCTTACTGTGCGTGCGGGCGAGGAATTTGTTAGCACCGATATTAGACTGCCGCCTGTCACCATGGTAAGCGTAGCTGGGCGAATCTTAGCGGGCGCGTGCGGCGCATCCGCCCGTCGAGGCTCGGTCATCCTCAACGGCCAGAACTCCGGCACGGGGTTCCTCACGGAGATTTTGAAGGCCGGCCCGAATGCTCCTGGCGCATTCGAGATCCACAATGTCGTTCCAGATACATACTCCCTTCACGCGGAACTCGATGGAGAAGGAAATCGGTGCATGGCCCGTCGAATTCTCGAAATTGCTGGTGAGGACGTGGAGGGAATTGATCTGATCCCGACTGCGGGGATTGAAATCAAAGGCCGGTTGCTCATCGAGGGACAGGCCCACTCGAAGCTCGGCTCTACTTGGGTCGGCTTATCTCCACGAACGGCAGACCTCTTTTACGGTGACACTCCTGTTGCGTCGGTCAAGCAAGATCAAAGCTTCCTGCTTAGAAACGTCTTTAGCGGCGAGTACGAGATTAATGTGGGAAGCCTACCAGAGAATTGCTTTATAGAGTCCGCAAGATTGGATGGCATCGATGTGCTCAATCCGGGATTGGTGGCAAATACTAGTACTTAGTGACGTAATTGAC
>PLSX01000137.1 GCA_003165315.1 Acidobacteriota bacterium | reverse complement strand
GCTCTTTTACACCGGGGCGGACATTCGATATAGCTATCGGCAGTTTGGGGAAAGAAGTTGAGGAAAATATGGAACTCGTCCGGTGACCGGGCAGGCCCACCACTCGAGTCCAATCCGCAGGAAGAACCGCGCGGCAGGTGCGTAATGACAAACATCCCTTCATTTTCTCGTTCGATTCTGCCGATAGCCCCTCATAAGGGGGGGGGGCTGGCGGAATTTATGTCAGGGCGCACTTCTTCGTTATAACTATCGGCAGTCTTCAGCGAAAAGTTGAACCAATGATTGAATCTCGAGCGATGGCCGCGCAGGTCCAGCACTTCAATCGGAGCCGAAGGACGAGCCGACGGCTGGAGCGCAACGACAAACTTTCGTTCATCTTCTCGTTTGAATCTGTCGATAGCCCCTTACAGAGGGGGGCTTGGTGGGCTTTCCCGCGAGACACACCACTTCGATATAGCTATCGGCAGTTTGGGGAAAGAAGTTGAGGAAGAAATGGAGCTCGCACGATGGCCGCGCAGGTCCGGCACTCCAATCCAACCCCTAGGACGAGCCGACGGCTGGAGCGCAGCCACAAACTTCCCTTCATTTTCTCGTTCGATTCTGCCGATAGCCCCTCATAAGGGGGGGCTGGCGGAATTTATGTCAGGGCGCAATTCCTCGTCAGAGCTATCGGCAGTTCGAAGGAAGTAGGTGAGACGAAAATCGGAGCTTGCACCATGGGCGCGCGATCGCGCGCCCCGCAAGGGCCTGCGTAGAGCCGTCGGTTAACGAACCGAATGCCCGAAGCATGTTCGGTGCACGTCAACACGCCGAAGGGCCGAAGTTCATGCCGCGGTATACCTCAACGAGCCGCGGGACCAGAGGGCGTAAGGTTCACGCAACAAGCCGCAGGGCCGGAGAGCGGGCCCTGCCACGTTTTCAAAAGGGGGTACCCAAAAGGCGGTTAGCGCTTCTTCTTAGAGTTGGCGGATTTCAGGATTTTCTGCGTGGTTTCGGCGATCAGGTCGCCCATTTTGGTCGTAGAGGTGGGACGAGCCTTGCCGGGAAGGTCGGCGGTGCGCACGCCGCGCTTCAGTATGCGCTCAATTGCCTCTTCGATGGCCAACGCGGCGGATTCCATCCGCAGCGTATAACGCAGCATGAGGGCGGCAGAGGCAATGGCGGCCAGCGGGTTTGCCTTGTTGCGTCCGGCGATGTCGGGGGCCGAGCCGTGCACCGGTTCGTAGAGGGCGGAGTGCTCTCCCAGGCTTGCCGAGGGCAATAGGCCAATGGAGCCCGTCAGCATGGCGGCTTCGTCGGACAAAATGTCGCCAAACATGTTGTTGGTCAGAATCACGTCAAAGCTGGTCGGCCGGTCGATCAACTGCATGGCGCAGCTATCCACGTAAAGGTGGTTCAGTTCCACGTCGGTGTAGGATTGGCCGATGCGCGTCACCACTTCACGCCACAAACGGGAGGATTCCAGCACGTTGGCCTTGTCGACCGAGGTGACCTTGTGGCGGCGAAGTCGCGCCAACTGGAAAGCCCGGTGCGCCACCCGCTCAACTTCGTGCTCGCGATAGATCTCCGTATTGACGCCGTAGCGCTCGCCGTTCTTGGTGAAGATTCCGCGCGGATTGCCGAAATAGATTCCGCCCATCAGCTCACGCACGATCACCAGATCGGTCCCCTTGACGCGCGGGGGCTTCAAAGCCGACATATTGACCAGTGCGTCCAGTACTTTGGCCGGGCGCAAGTTGCAATACAGTCCCAACCGCTGCCGGATTTGCAGCAAACCCTGCTCCGGACGCAATTCCGGGCGTTTACTGTCCCACTGCGGGCCACCCACTGCGCCGAGGAGTACGGCGTTGGAATTGTTGCAGATGGAGATGGTCTCAGCGGGAAGGGGAGAAGCGGTCTGGTCAAGCGCACAACCGCCAATTAGTCCGCTTTGAAAACGGAAGGTGGGACCATTGATTTCCTCAATGGCCTTAAGGACTTTAACGGCTTCGGCCGTGACTTCAGGCCCAATCCCATCCCCCGCCAGTACAGCAATCCGGTATAAGCTCTGCATATCGTTCATTATCTATATCTTACAGGACGATTCCATAAAATTGCAACAAATTATTGCAAGCCGGGGGAAGAAAGCGGAGCAAAAGCCGCGGCCTGGGGTTTATTGTTAACTCTTTTATTTTCAGGTATTTATTGTCATTTTTTGCGGCTGATTTTGAGTGTAGCGGCCGAACCGGCGCCAATTTATTCAAATAACACTGGGTTGTCCCGGGATGCGCCGGAATATGCCGCTCTATTCGCCCTTATTTATCGGCCGGGGGCCATTTGCTCCTCAAAAGCCTCCGGGAAAAAGACGGTCCACCGCTTCGTTCTTGTGGACCGAACCCGTGCTCACCGCGGTGGCATCATCCAGCCGCCTCCTCTCGTAAGCAGCCTTGTTGGCAGTCTGCAAATAGGAACGAGCCGCGGCCTCGACAACACTGTGGCTTGTGCACTTCCCTGAAAACTCGCGGTCCTCAAAGCGGGCTCGCACGCGAACTTCAGCGCGCCCGTCCGTGCCCGGGCCTTCAGTGTGAACGGAGAAGTCAACGATTATTCCCGGCAAGCCGGTAATGCGGTCGATGGCGCGGAAGGCCGCATCGCATGGGCCGTCGCCGGTGGCGGAGTCATGATAAGTCGCACCGTCCTTTTCCAATTCCACCGTGGAGGTTGAGCGGCCCTCGTTGGAAGAAACACTTTGGAAAAGCTTGAGCGAGTACATTTCGGGCAGATGCTGGAACCCTTCATCCACGATGGCCAGCAGGTCCTCGTCGTAGATGCTCTTCTTGCGGTCCGCCAATTGAGTGAAGAGCAGATAGGCGCGCTCAATCTCCGGCTTGGTCAATTGATATCCCAAGTCCTCGTAGCGCTTCACCAGGGCGTGGCGCCCGGAGTGTTTCCCCAGCACGATTGAATTTGACGGCATGCCCACCGTCTGCGGAGTAATGATCTCGTAGGTGATGGCGTTCTTGAGCACACCATCCTGGTGGATCCCGGCTTCGTGCGCAAAGGCGTTGCGGCCCACGATGGCCTTGTTACGCTGGACGGCCATACCCGTCAAACGGATCAGCAACTGGCTGGAAGTGTAGAGCTCCTCGCTGCGAATGTCAGTGTAAAGGGGCAGCGTGTCGCGCCGCACGTGGATGATCATGGCCACTTCTTCCAGTGCCGCGTTGCCGGCGCGCTCACCAATTCCATTAATGGTGCATTCCACCTGCCGTGCCCCGCCGCGAATTCCGGCGAGGGTGTTGGCCACCGCCATGCCCAAATCGTCGTGCGTGTGCGTGCTCAGCGTAACCTTGTCCATCCCGGGCACTCGTGTCTTGACGTCGCTGAACATCTGCTGGTAATCCGGCTCCAGGCAGAAGCCCACAGTGTCAGGAAGATTCAGCACGGTGGCTCCTGCTTCCACGGCAGCGTGGCAGCATTCAATCAGGTAGCTGCGATCGGTGCGGCCCGCGTCTTCGGGTGAGAACTCCACGTCCTGGCACTTCGATTTGGCATGCGCAACCGCCCAGCTGATCATCTTCAGGATCTCTTCGCGGGTCTTGTGCAGCTTGTATTGAAGATGAATGTCGGAAGTGGCCAGAAAGGTGTGAATGCGCGGCCGGGCAGCTTCCTTCAAAGCTTCCCAGGCGCGATCGATGTCAAGCTGATTGGCCCGCGCCAGCGCAGCGATGATGGGCCGACGGATTTCGGCCGAGATGGCCTTCACAGCTTCAAAGTCGCCATGAGACGCGATGGGGAATCCGCCTTCCAGAATGTCGACGCCCAGGCGATCAAGCTGTCGCGCCATCTCCAACTTTTCCGGCAGATTCATGCTACAGCCTGGAGATTGCTCGCCATCGCGCAACGTGGTGTCGAAGATGAAGACTTTTTCTGGCATCGTCCCTCCAAAGGCAGCGGCTAGTGGTTAGTGACGGAACTGGCCCCGTCGGGTGCTGGCAACTTCCGAATGGCCGCAAACCTCGCACTGAGCACTGGCACCACATTGTCCGACCGGTCGGATGGTCGCGTCAAGTTTATAATTTTTCTGATATTATAAATAATTATTATGGGAGGCGTCCTGTGGAAATCACCCAGCTTGAGGCCTTTGTTGCCGTCGTCGAGGAAAAGAGTTTTTCCCGCGCCGCCGTCCGCATGCTGCGCACTCAGCCGGCCATCAGCCAGGCCATCCATCGACTGGAGGTCTGGGCCGGTGAACAGCTGTTGGACCGGTCGAGCAAGAGTGGTGTGCTCACGGCCTCCGGGCAGCTCTTCTATGATTACGCGAAGAAGGTGTTGAACCTCCGGGAAGAGTCTCGCGCGGCGCTGGCGGAACTCCGCGCGCTTGAAAGCGGCAAGGTTACCATCGGCGCCAACGAGAGCACGACGCTCTATCTTCTTCCCGTGCTCAAGCGATTTCGCCAGCGCCATCCGCGCGTCCACGTGGCCGTGAAGCGAAGCCTTTCGCGCGAAATTCCCAGCGCCCTGCTGCGCTATGAAATCGACCTTGGCATTCTCTCCTACAATCCTCAAAAACCCGATTTGGAATCGGTGGTCGTGAGTGTGGATGAACTCTGCCTGATCACTCCGCGCAATCATCGATTGGCACGCTCCTCTAGTGTCAGCATTCGCGATCTTGGGCAGGAGCAGTTCATTGCGCATAATATTTCTTCCCCTTACCGGGAGCGGGTTATCGAAGCGTTTGCCCGCCACCATACTCCACTTAATATCGCCGCCGAGCTGCCCACGATTGAGACCATCAAGAAATTTGTGGGCATGGGGATGGGCATCGCCTTTGTTCCGCGCATGTGTGTTCAGGAGGAGTTGGCGCGGCAGGAATTCGCCGCCGTGCCCGTCACCGACTTGCGGATCCAGCGTAAGCTGCGGCTTACCTACCGGCGTCATGCTTCACTCTCCGCTGCTGCCCAGGGCTTTCTGGAAGTGGCGAGGGCATGGGCAGAGAGCCAACCCGCTGCGGGCGGAGTGGCGGAAGGCGAATGAATGCAATTGACCGTCATTCTAGTTCAGTTGCTGCAAAAATGTCCGACGATTCATGTCGTTTCGACTAAAATGTCCGACGATTCGGGTGGCAAAATGTCCGCGTTTTGTTTGTTTTCATACACNNTCATACACATTCCGGCTTTGGTCGTGATTTTTTTATTTTGATATTGAGGTCGCCCGCCGCACGACTTGATGTCCGAAAATTAACGACATTTTGCCTTGGTTGGGCTGGGGGAAGGGGGCTTGGGTTTGGGGCGCCGGTGTGAGCATGGGCAAAATCCTCCGGGCGACAGTGCGCCGCCTTTCGTCTTTAAAGACTACACCAGAGGCTAGCTTTTGTCAAGAGAATTCTTGCCAGATGCTCTCCGCGGGGCGAAATTTTACAAAGCGTGGTAGGCTCTTATCCTGCGGCGATATCCCTGTTCAGTTGTCTGCAATGGGAAGGTACTGTATAGTAATTCGGTTCGGAGCCGAATAACTCTGCGCTTCGCGAATTGGTAATAGCATGATCAGGAAGTTGATAACGCATTAAAGCCGCAGAGTAGTTCCAAAAGGCGGAAACATTTTTGCGCTACCTGCTACGTGCTCTTCCAAAAAAGTTATACAAAGCCCCGAGGGAAGCCATGGTGCTAATTCCAAAATTTCGATGCTTCTTTGTTTTGCTGGTTTGTGGCGCAATCCAACGTCTGCTTGATCGCGGCGGAGGATAAGCGACCAAATCCAACGCTTAAAGCCGCAGATGGTTTCTCTCAAGCCGCCAATGACGATAACCGTTCAGCTCAACAATACAGCTCTGGGCTCAGCATTGTGTTCGGCGGCGGGCTCATCTGGGTCGCGGATTGGCGTCATGGCAAGGTCACCAAATTCCGTGCCTCTGATGGAGAAATTGTGGGTAGCGTTCCCGTAGGTGACGATCCGTTCGGGCTTGCGACTGACGGTACTCAGGCATGGGTAGCTTGCTTTACCAGCGGTTATCTCTTCGTGGTGCGAACGCTGAACAGTGGTGTTGTCGGCGGTATCCTACCAAGGCGAGGGCCATTCGGAGTTGCATTCGATGGTGATGCCCTCTGGCTAACCGAGACCAGCAAACATACCGTGCTCAAATTGCGGCAAAGCGATGGCGCCGTCCTCGCAACCATTCGGGTCGGTAACTGGCCGAAGGGAGTTGCTTTTGATGGTCAGAACGTCTGGGTTGCAAGTCAGGGCAGCAACCAGGTCGCAAAGATCAGGGCAGGTGATGGGGCGGTCATAGGAACTTATAAGGTCGGAAAGATGCCTGAGGACGTTGCAACCGATGGGGCATATATATGGACCGCGAACACCGCAAACGGCACGGTTACAAAGCTGAGGGCAAACGACGGATTCAAATTAGGGACCTTCAAGGTTGGGAAAGCCCCGGTCGCCGTGAAGTCTGACGGTGTCCATGTATGGATTGCGAATCGAGGAGATAATACGGTTACTTGCTTGCGCAGCGAGGACGGATCTAGAGTTCGAACCGTCACTGTCGGGAGCGGTCCTGCCGGCTTAGCTTTTGATGGATCCAACATTTGGGTGGCAAATCGAGGCGATGACACCCTCACGGAAATCCGAGCTTCGGATGGAACCGTCATACGTACCAGATCGATTCTTACCAAATAGCGGCAAAGCGCTACCCCGCATAGAGTGCGGTAGCAGCAGCTACCGCCTTTCTGGCTTTCCGTGAGTTGTGATCGTGGTATTCGCCAAAAGCGGAAGGCGGTAGCTGCTGCTACCGCACTCTAAGGTGCTTTGGGCAGGTCATAACCTTGAGGTCTTCTTAAGCGCGGCTTCGATGGTCGAGAGCGGCAGAAGCAGAGTTAGCGGCGCGTCCAGCAGGGGCACGGCACCATAGCTTGAATACCAACGTGCCACTCTTTCGTTTTTGGCGTCGATAACAAGGGCCACGCCGCCAACCTCCGCTGAGGCCAACAGGCAGCGCCGGCCCGCCGCTAGCAGAAGTTGCCCGCCCATTCCCCGTCCTTGCCACCCGCGATGCACCGCCAGGCGCGCGAGCCGGAATCCCGGCACATCAAGGCGGGCCAGGCCGCGCCGAACGGTCTCCGGCGTGCGGGCATACTCAAGTGAGGCGGGGGCAATGCTGTAAAAGCCGAGAATGGTTTTGTCATCGGTATCGTCAATCGCCAGGAAGGTTTTGGCTCCGCCCAACTCATGGCTCTTGCGGGCGTACCGGCGCAAGAAATTATTCAGCGCATTATCGCCGCAGTCAAAGGCTTCGCGATCATGTTTTCTGCTGATCGGCTCTTCGTGCCATGCCGTCATCATGAAAACCGTTTGGGCAAGGCGCGCGCGGCGGCCCGAAGTTTTGCGTTCGGCGCTGGTGGATTCTCCAGCAGATCCAGAACCCGCAAGCTATCCCTTTCGGTGATTGGCTGACGATCCGCCTTCGCGATGACGGCACGGGCGGCACGCAAGGCGTTGCGAATAACAAAATCCGTAAGGTCGGTCTGGTCGAGCGCCACCGCACGCAGGAGCAGCGCTTTTTCCTCGGGACGAATCCGCAAGGACATCCGGCTGTTATCTTCAATTGCTAATCTCGGCATGGGCGCTTCTCCTATACAATAATGTACGCATTCAAATAGTACATTAAGAGCAGGTAGGGCGCAACTTCCCTCCACATTTAAGTTCCAACAGTCCCTCCTCAGGAAGCAGGAGCATCTCGGGACTGCACAGATTAAGCCGCGCTACTCGTTCACCATCTTGGCTGAATCGCGCATATAATATTCAGCTTGGACTTTATTCAGTACGATCAATCAGTGACTAGCTACTGACCACTGGCCACTTGCCACGAACCACTAGTTGCCAGCCACTGCTTCTAAAAGGAGACGGCATCATGTTTAAGCTTGTTTTGTTGCGGCACGGCGAAAGTGTTTGGAACAAGGAGAATCTCTTTACCGGTTGGACAGACGTCGATTTGAGCGAAAAGGGGCTTCAGGAAGCCGCGGAAGGCGGCCGCCAGCTTCGCAAGGACGGCTTTGTTTTCGACGTGGCCTATACCTCGGTATTAAAGCGCGCCATCAAGACCCTTTGGCTGGCCTTGGAACAGATGGACCAGATGTACATTCCGATTCACAACACCTGGCGCCTGAATGAGCGGCACTACGGCGCGCTGCAAGGCTTGAACAAGGCGCAGACCACGGAGAAATACGGTGAGGCGCAGGTGAAGATCTGGCGGCGCAGCTACGATGTTCAACCGCCCCCCCTGACCGTGGATGACGACCGCTATCCCGGCAAGGATGCGCGCTATGCGGGCTTGACCGCAGCGGAATTGCCGTTGAGCGAGTGCCTGAAAGACACCGTGGCGCGAACTCTGCCTTATTGGCATGAGACCATTGCCCCCGTGGTGCGTTCGGGCAAGCGGGTGATTATCGCTGCGCACGGGAACAGCTTGCGCGGGCTGGTGAAGTATCTGGACAACGTCTCGGAAGGGGACATCGTGGGGCTCAATATTCCCACGGGAATTCCGCTGGTGTACGAGCTGGATGACGATCTGAAGCCATTGCGGCACTACTACCTGGGTGACCCTGAGGCTGTCGCCAAGGCCGCGCAGGCGGTGGCGGATCAGGCGAAGAAGAAGAGCTGACAGCCGACAATCCGCAGCTTGTGGTTTGCCGTAGTCAATCCCACGCAGTCGATGCATTGATAGGGGCGGTTCGCGAACCGCCCCTACCAATTTCCCTAATTAATTCATTTATTAATTCATTTTGACGCGTTTGGCGTTGGCGGGGGCATCCAGCTCAAAGGTGGACCCGGGCAGGAGGCGATTTACTTTTACGCCGGAGTAAGTTGCGATGAGGTAATCACCGCCGGCCTCGAAGAATTTCTGCTGTGTGGGCAGCCAGGATTCTTCGCTCACCCAGATTTGGATCTTGGAGATTTGAGCAGAGATATTACCCTTGCGGGGCGTAAGTTCCAGCAGAGCGGTGGTGTCGTCTTCCAGGTCTTCTTCCCGCAGATATTCGATACTGTAGGTTTTCTTCAACTCGTTCGAATCCGTACCAAAGCCCAAGAGAAAAAATTGCTGAAGCAGATCGCTCTTCTGTTCCAAATCATATTCTTGAATCTGGTTGATCTTGGGGAGGAAGATCTCACCCCGGTTCTTCTTGAAAACGATGATCTTGGCCTCGGGCTTTTGCATCTCGATGCGAATTTCCGGGGTCTTGCCGTGGCGAAAGAAGAGTTGGCCCGTTTCCGTTGACTTGTCATCCACCAGCACGGTCACCTTGGTATATTGCAGATTAGCGGACAAGGTGTGCAGCTTCTTGGATGCATCGTTCATCTGGGAAAGAACTTCCGCGGCAGTTAGGTCGGCGTGGTGTTTGATTTTGTGGGCACCTGCGGGCGGAGCGAGTGCCACCGCCATGGTACAGGCTAGGAGCACGCGCATCCAGGTTTTAAGAGCACTTCGCATGAGATTGCATACCTGTCCCCGCCTCACCCGGCAGCAATACAGATCTCTGCCCGGCGGGGTTATTCCTCGACCATCACAGTATAACCTAGAATGACTTGATGGCGGTCCCGCACTGCATCGATGGATTTTATGGTGAAGTCCTTCTGGAGATGTTGCTTAAGAATTACGGGAATGGCATCATCCGGCTTTTGACCGAGTGAATCCACCAGACGGGCGTCCACCAGATAGCGCACGTCCTTATTGACGCGGCCCATTTCCACGATGCCCTGCTGGTGGCGCAAATCTGTCAATTGCAGAGTGGGGCGATCATTAAACCAGGAGCGTGGGGAGAGAAAGATAAAAGACAGAATGGCAATCACGATCACGTCATACTGCCAGCTCCCGCGGTGGTAAGACCAGAAGACGCTGCGGGTGACCACAAGTTTGATTCTTGCGCCTACCTTGCCTAGGGTGGATTCCTCGGGGGGCTCTACCAATGTGTGGGGAAGGGCGTGCTCGTGAATGTCAGTCGGCTGGGCCATAAGTCGCAACTTGGAAAAATAGCCAGAAACGCAGCAAGAATCAATCGGAAATAATTCGCCCGTCCTTCATGCGGATAATCCGATCTGCAACGCCTGCGGCTTCCGGGTTGTGCGTGATCATCAGGATGGTTTGGCGGAAAGTGCGGTTAAGTTCGCGCAACATGTCGAGCACCGCCTGGGAATTTTCTGTATCCAGGTTACCCGTGGGCTCGTCGGCCAGCAGGATTTTGGGTTCGCAAATCACCGCACGGGCAATCGCCACGCGCTGCTGCTCACCGCCGGATAGCGCATACGGACGGTGAGTCAGTTTAGTTTCAATTCCTAGCAGTTTGGTGACGATATCGAAACGATGTGGGTTGAATCCGTCACCCTGGATGTGTTGGGCGATGGCGATGTTGTCGCGGGCGGAAAGTGTGGGCAACAGGTTGAATCGCTGGAAGACGAAGCCGATCTTGTGGCGGCGAAAGCGGGTGCGGTCAGCATCCGACATCAGGCGAAAGTCGTTGCCGTCCACACAAACCTGGCCATCGCTGGGGCCGGTCAAGCCTCCAAGGATATGGAGGAGGGTGGACTTGCCACATCCTGAGGGTCCCACGACAGCAACAAATTCGCCTTCCTGAACCACGAGATCCACGCCCCGCAGCGCCGGCACGTCGACTTTGCCGAAGCGATAAGTTTTCTTCAGACCTTTTGTAGAGATTATGGGTTCCACGTAATCCTTAGGTTCTCCCACGGTTGACGGCAGCGTTGGGTAAATAACCGGGGATTCAAGCGCTCTGGCCTCCAGCAACTCAGACGTAACCTTAGCCATGGCAGTTACTCGTACGCCAAGGCATCGACAGGGTCAAGCCGTGCGGCCTTTAGAGCGGGGTAAAATGCTCCCACCAGGCTTCCCGCCACGGCCAGTCCCGCGGCGTACAGCCTCCAGTCCCAGGTCAGTTCGACAGGAAGCGTGGGAAAGAGTCCGATAAACAGTTTTCGCATAATCAGCGACCCCACGATCCCGGCAACGATTCCAAGCGCGGTGAGAAGCGTGGCCTCTCGCAGGATGACTGAGAGAATATAAGCCTTGGACGCCCCCAATGATTTCAAGATACCAATCTCGCGGGTCCGCTCGGTAATCGTTGTGTACATCGACAGGAAGATGACGAGAAATCCGATTCCCACGGCGAGGCTGATCATAACCGTAATGAAGTAGTTCAGTCCGGGAAGGTTATTCGAAGTCATCATCGTCATGTATTGCTTAATTGGCCTAATCGAGTAGCCGGGCAATAACGTCTCAATCGCGTCTTTGGTCTGGTCAGTAAATGCGGGGTCCGTGCACTTGACGAAGAACATCGACGCTTTTCCCTGTGCTGCCAACAAATCCTGAGCTGTGCTCAGGGGAATATACATGCGCGCGCCTTTGCCCGGCTCGATGATGCCCGCGATGCGGAAGTCATGATTGAGCAAATGGATGGTTTGCCCGACTTTAGATTGATGGGACTTGCCGTAAATGTTGTCCACCAGAATGTCGTAAGGTCCCTGGAAGGGTCCCCCTGAGTGATAAACAAACCCCCCGGAAACGCGATCGAAGCTGGGCGGGTCAATTCCATAAATCAGGTTCAATGACTGCTCGTAGTTAATTTGAATCAAGGCAGGCGCCACGGCAAGCACGCGGGGTAATTCCGCCAAGCGGTCGGCAATCTTGATGGGCATGGGCGCTTGCGACATCCCCATGAATAAGGAGGCGCCGGAGGCTTGCACCAGGATGTCGGCGCCGACACCCTCAACCCGTTTGGCGCTGTCGTCCACCATGCCATGGCAAAGACCCACCACGAGAATGACCATGGCCACTTCAATGGCCACGGCCAGCACACTTACGACTGTGCGGACAGGCCGGTGCAGGATATTGGCAATGATTAGCTTATTTACCAACCGGGGTCTCTCCTTGCTTTTCCGCGCTCAAATCAATCAACTCCACGCCATCAGGCTTTTTCAGGTCGAATTTCTCGGGCGCGATGGGCTGATTGAACGTGGCCTTTTTAATGGTGAGGGTGACTTCGTAATCGTCTTCGGGCCGGTTCAAATTAATGCGGGTGGGGTAGTGGATTCCGCTGAAGTCCTGGTAGCCGCCGTATTCCACATCCTCGGTACAGGTTCCATCGGCGTCATAGAATTGAACCCTTGCCAGTTCCAGGTCAGTGCGGTCAAACCACACCTTGCGCAGCAAACTTACATGCCTGTCAGTGTGGGGCTCCACAACCGTAACCACATAAAAACGCTTGGCTTCTGTTCGGTTGTCAAGCTTCTCGCGATAGGTCGTCTCCTGGTCCTCATTTATGGGAGGCACCACCAGCGCCTGCAGGATGTGCTGCGGACGAAGATTCTCCAAGGCGTTCTTGGCCGGATGCTGGAACGAGGTTTTGCCGATTATGAACTTCTCCTTGGTGGGAATGTACAATCGAAATTCCTCGCCACTTGAAACCATGTCAAAAATATTCGTCCGAACTACCGGAGCCTGGCCCACCATTCGAAGAGTGGAGGGCCTTTGCAACAAAATGAAACCCTTGACGTCGTGGTATTCCTTGATGACTCCGGTGTAAACCGAACCTGCTGTGGGTTCCAAGTCAACCGTGGCCGTCATGGTGTGGATGGCGCCACTCCAGGCGTTTATCTTGGTAACCAGCTCCCCGAGATTCGCATCCAGCGCTGGGATCGTTTGTCCTGGAGTATGAACGTGTGTAACCTTGCGCACCGCACATCCCGGCATGGCCAGGAGCAGAGCGATCAGACCGAATCCGAAAAGAGCTTTTGCAGTATCAATCAGTGCTATTCGCAAGTTGCCAGCCTATGAATCTAACAGACGGCATGAAATGTGTCAATCCGCTCCCAATAACAGTTAACTCCTTTTGTCCCTATGCATTTGCACAATACCGCGGTGTCAACTTACGTTCTGATTCCACCCTCGCCGGCAACTTCCTTCCGGCCGGTTGGGTGAAGATGCGCCAAATGAGGTCGATCCCGCCCGGAGTTTATGATCTCATGTTCTTCAAGTTTCGGTATAGGTTGTTGATTTTCAGGCACCAGATCTGTCAGGGAAGCAGGGTTCCAAAATGGTTCTCTTTCCGCCTGCCCCAAGTGGAATCGAGCTTGCCGAGCCGGGCCTGTGCCATTTGCCCTGCTAGAGGCCCCTCTGGGTGGGAAGCGTAGCAGGGGGGCGCTTAGTGGCGAAACTTTGCCAGATACGAGTCCAGTTCGCGCACCCGGAAGAGCTTGGCCAGCAATCCCGTGGTGACAAATCCCACCGAGCTTACGATGACCAACGTCAGCAGGGCATGGAGGGAGGTCTGCCAACCGATTCGCGCTTGCAGGGCTTGTGCCAACTTAAAGCATACCCCTGCGGCAAGCACCGACGCGGTGGTCACCTTGAGAAAGAACCAGACCATGTCCGCCGTCTCTCGATTTTTTGTGCGACGGCCCAGCAGGCCCGCCAATACAAGGGTGTAGGTGATGATTCCGGCGGAACTTGCCATGGCTAATCCCAAGTGCTGAAAGTGCCTCACCAGCAACCAATAAAGAGGGAGATTCAGGAAGGTGAGGGCGGTCCCGGTTATGGCCGGAGTCATCGTATCGCGGGCAGCGTAGAATCCGCGTGCAACGATGTTCTGCGCCCCCCATGCAAACATGCCCAGCGAAAATACCGCGAGGGTGGCGGCGGTGGCATGAAGATCCGGTGCCCGCAGCCGGGTATGGGAGAACACCAGATAGACAATCGGCAAAGCCTGGGCAATGGTCAGCGCTGAGATGGGCACAAGCAAGAGGATCATGGCCTTCATCGTGGCGTTCAAGGTGCGGTTCAACTCTTCCAGCTTGCCTTCCGAATAGAGTTGCGAGAGGAAAGGAAAGGACGCTACACCCACTGCTTGCCCCACTACCCCTAGCGGAACGCGCATTAAGGTTTTGGCATAACTCAGCCAGGTGATGGAGGCGGGCACCAGGTAGGACCCAAACCAGCGGATAATCCAGTCGTCCGTGAAGACCAGGGACAGTGCCAGCATGATAGGAACTGTGAGCTTGATGAACAGCCAAAATCCCGGGCTTCGGACGTCCATGTTAGGGGAGAAGCGCGCGCCGGCACGGCTGGCGCCGTAGATTTGGAGGAGCAGGTTGCCTGCAACGGCTCCCCCAAGAACGCCGACGGCGAACCCGGTGATCCCGATTTTGGATGAAAGAAGCACTCCCCCCATGATGATCCCGACGTTATATACAACGGGGGCAAGCGAGGGCACCACAAACTGCCCTTTGGCATACTGGACGGCGCTCAGGATGCTGCCCATATAAAAACAGATTTGCGCTGGCAGCATCAGGCGGGTCAGGAAAATAACGCGGGCTTTTTCCGCTGGGCTGAAGCCGGGAGCGATAAGTTCCACCAGGTGCGGGGCGTAGATTTCTCCCATCACGACCACGGCCACCAACAATGCTCCCATCGCAGTCACGACGGTGGAGAAAACATGCCAGCCATCATCCTCGCGGTTCTCCGCCACGAACTTGGTGAAAACCGGAATAAACGTGAGGCTTAGCGACCCTCCTGCCACTAGGTAATTCAGAAAGTCGGGCAAGGTGAAAGCGGCGTAATAGGCGTCAGTGATTCCGTTTGAGCCAATCTGGTGGGCAACGGTCCAATCGCGGAAGAAACCCAGAACTCGACTGGCGAGCACACTGGCCATCACAATGCCGGAAGCCTGGGCAATGCGCCGGTTTAAGGGGGCGGAGTTCATCCGTGAAGATGTACCATGATTTGCGCGGTTTTGCCTAATCGCGGGTAACGCTTAACCCGAATGCTTAGGGGCCCACGTCCCCGCCATATGGACTAATGAGGGTAGGGAAATCGTTGCGAACACTTCAGGCAACGCGCCATCCTGGAGCGCTTCAGAAGGCGTTCGTACCACCGGCGGCGGGAGCGGCGATACTTCATATTCCCGCATTTGGGGCACATGCCGTAGTCATCTTTGACTTCCACTTCCGCCACGCCGACAGCAGTGCCACTTGCGCCCGCAGCAGATGGGGATGATGGTTGCGCAGAATCAAGCGACATGCTCCTGATAATGACCCCGGAATCTGCCGCATCCCTTTTGATGGCGGCCGCGATCCTCCGATTGAAGTGTTCTGTCAACTGTTCTGCCGTCAGGTCATTCGGGTGGGGCCGGTTCCGGTCTCCCCGCGGGAGCAGGCGCCGCCGGTTGCAGAATGAACAGCGCCGGAGGTGATATCCCATCTTCCAGAGCATGTTGTAAATAAAACCATGCCGGACAGATTCGGTTTTGAGGGTTCCACACCGTGGGCATGGAGTTTCCATTTACACACCTTTATTACTAGGGGCTGGCATCACGCTTCATTCCAATACTATGGTAGTATCGCGCCATACCCCAAACGTCCTTTGCTGAATTATTGTCTTCTTCCCAAGCCAACACAAGTGTAATGATTGCTCAACCGAGCGGTAATAATCTAGCACAGTGTAAAAACCTTGCCAATGTACAAAGGAAATGTCCATGTTTGTTGCTATAGCGGCCGGCATACCCCGGTCTATGACCGGCCCGATCCTGTCGGCAGCCCCTTAGGAAGCGTCCACTTGGCGCTGCCAATGCACACATGTTCGCGGCTCCGATTGGCGCAGGAGACGCGAAGCTTGGCCCTTAGTTATGGCGTTTTCACCGTCGAACATCAATGACAGACTCAGTCCATGGAAATCTTCGCGGGCCTGCGGGCATTTAAGGTCAGGCGGTAAAGCGGCAGAGTGTTGCCAGGGTGTTGGGGAGCTTACTTTTCACTCGCTTCCATTAATGGGACAGCATGGGATTTTCTGGGGCAAATGACATTAGGGCAGAGGATGCGGTCCTCGGCTGAAACTCGCCTTCGCTTTGTATTACCAATTCAGTCGTAATCGCTCGATCTAATGGACGCGGCTACAAAACCCCGTATTTGTTATAAACCTCGCGGAGAGTTTTACCTGCGCTGAGTTCTTTACGCGAAAGGTTTTCTTTGCCCATCTTTTCTTGCGCCTTGAGAAGAACGCTTTTTTCCACCTCGGGTGGGACCACGACCACCCCATCATAGTCGGCAATAATCAACTCACCGGGCTGAACCAGGACATCCCCGCAGCGAACGGGGACGTCGTACGCCACCACCATGCCGCGGCCTTTGGAATCCAAGGGCCTGATTCCAGTATAGTAAACTGGGAATCCCATGGCGATAATCTTCACGCAATCGCGAATCTGGCTGTCACAGACGCAACCCACTGCGCCGTTTCTTTTCGCCACGGTCGACATGAGTTCGCCCCACGGGGCATTGGTCCCGCCGTGGTCGGTGGAATGAACGACGACATCCCCCTCGCGGAGAGAATCCATGGCGTCAATCTCGAGTCCGTAAGGGTCCTCCTCGCGAACATAGTCGGTTTCCATCCAACGCAAGGTCCTGGCGCGGCCGACGAATCCACAATTGCCAATGTCCGGCAGCAAGGGGCGCAATCGTTGGTGCATGGCTTGCTCCCGATAGCCCAGATCGTCCAGAATATCGCATACAGCGGCCACATACAGGCCTTCCCGAACCAGTTCCATAATTGCTGAATCGCCAGAAATCATTTAATGCCTCAGAACCTATGAAATCTCACTTTAACACTACGTCACCCATCTGTGACCGGCGGATGGTCACCGCAAAGTCGCCGTTTCCCAGGGCGCGTTGGGTGTAGCCCTGCGAAGCGAGGTCCGTATGCAAGGCAAGTTTCGAGCCTCTCACGGTGATGCTGGTGGGCCGGAAATGCAACCGCAGGTACTCCGTCCCGGCGTCAACCGCGGTGTATCGCACGCATGCATCCGCATATGAAACATTCCTGAGCACGCCCGTCGAATACAAGATGTGGTTCTCTCCTGGCGGAGCCCACTCAGGAACTCCCGCGAATGCAGGATAGAACATGCGGGGGCATTCACCATAGAGGTCTGACCACCAGTTGGAAATATGTTTGCTCAGTGGGCTCTCAAAACCCTGCCCAATCGGGTTGTTGCAGTAGGTTACCCAATTCAAACATCGGTAGGCCTTTTCCTTGTAGGGTTCATCGCCTGACACAGCATACCAGCGGGCGCACTCCGCGGCATAGCGCGCAGTTTGGTAATCCATCTTGGGGAGGAATGAATCCTGCTCACCCACAATATTGGCTCCCCATTGGGTTGCGGGCTCGCCGGGGGCACAGCGAAAGACAAAATTGTCTTCCGTCCACTTGATGAGCCTAGGTATATCCGCACGCCAATCAGGATCAAGGTCATTATCGTCAAATAGGGCCAAAGTGAAATTACTGGCTGGGGTGTTACTTTTGTAAGTGTTGTCATAATCTCCGTTGTCTGTATGCCCGTCAGCCCAATAACCTGTCTTCAGGGGATATTGAAGAAGGAAATCTCTAGACATCCCCCGTGCCTTTGCGTAGGCTTTCACATCGCCGCGGCGGGCCTTAATCAACTGGTCGAGTAGCATGTAACAGCCCACCCAATGCGCTCCGTATTCGGACGTAATTCTTCCAGTATCCATCATTACACGGTCAGGCCACACCGATTGAGTGGCCGTGCCCGTACGGACACTTCGGGCGAGCATATTGGCCACATCCAGGGCAGCAGTCAGGTATTTTTCGTCCCCGCTGTAGAGATACATGCCGTAATACACCAGCCCCATATCCCCCGCGTAACCCACCAGGGTTTCGTTCAGGGCAAATCTCTTGGCGCTGGTAAACCCGCGGAAATCGACATCGCCAGCGTTCGTGGTGGTATAGGGAAAATTCGGCCAGGCGAAGGTGCTAGGGCTCGTCCCATGGGCAAGAGTGTAATCCATCAATTGTTTTACAATGGACATCACGGAACTATCGCCCGTATACGCATAGTACAGACGACCCGACTCAAACCAGTTCGGGATTTTTTCCGCTACATCGTTCATCCAGGTGTCCGGCTCAAGCTTTCCATCGTGATCCCAAAATGCGCAGTAGAAGTAATATTGCGGATACGCCGAGCGTGGCGGAGGTCCGGGGCTGTTGGGTACCCTGGTCTTGATGAAAGCCCAACGCAAACGCAGAAAGTGGTCGTAGGCATGATCAAGAGGCGCCGACCATGGAATTATCTTGTTTTGACTGTCGAGAACCACCTTGTGGCCATTGAAAACATCTTGCGCGAAAGCGAATTGCAGGGATATTGCGAACATCAGTGGCAGGGCTATACCGCAGACAAGAATTTTCGAGGTGTGACTCGCTTCTGACTCGCCCCGCTTATCCAAAGGCCCCCCATTTTTTTTCAACGATCCGCCTTGGCTAGAGTTCCCACCAAAGTGAAGACGGCTTCCGCGGGCAGATCAAGTTGCGTCCCTCCATCGCGGACAGGGATGGACATAACCTTTTGGCAATTGAGTTCGCGCGTGGTTTCATACACCTCCCAGTTCGCGGGGCCGGAAGGCAAGTGAGGCAAATCAATTGTGAAGTGGTTAGGCCCGCCTTCTTTTACACCGACCAACACGATGGAATCCGGCGACGGTCCTTGAAACGCCGACACCGTCAATTCCGGTGCACCACTGGAAGCGGCAATCCGAGTCCACCCAGGCCTTACGAAATGGTAGAGCTGGCGTGTGGCGTAATAACTCTTCTTGCGCGAATAGACCTGACTGGCGCTGGTGAACAAGCCGTAATAGCAGAGCCGCTTCATACACTCCTCGTAATCGTCAAAGGCGTCGAAATAGAACAGAGCGCTCGCGCCTTGATTGAGCGCGATTAGAGCACGCCGGTTGGCGCGAAGGGAAAAGCCCTTCCACTGGTTCTCAAAGGTCTTGTCCTGGTCGTCCAGGTCACCGTATTCAGTGAGCCAGACGGGAGTTTGGGGATATTTGCTGGCTTTTATGCGCTCAACGTGCGCGCCCACCGAATACTCTCCGCGGTCTCCATAGTTATGGAAGCTGAATACACCCACCTGCTCCATCAACTCGTCGTCTTTCAGAATTGGGTCGGTATAATCATTGGTGATAATCGCGTTATCCGCCACGGCCAATCGGACGTCGCCGAGGCCTTCTTTCTTAAGCCGCGCGGCCACGGCATCCAGAACTTTGGGAGCCTCATCGGGGTCGATTCTCGGCCCTTCCGGAGGGTAACAATCGGTCTCGTTAAACGGGCTGAAGTAGTCGAAGTCGATGTGCTCGTGATTACGAGCATACATCAGCATCGAGACCACTTCTTCGGCGAACTCAGGATACATGGCAGGATTCAAGTGGCCCTGCCGGTCGGCGGGAACATTTTCCTGGCACACTCTGTGTTGGGGCGGCGGAGCTTTATCATCCGTCATCCAGCCTGGGACCGTGCCCATGAGGGCAATCATGGGCCGAATACCGCGGGAATTCAGGTAGTGCAATCCGTTCCAAGTCGCTTCAAAAATTGGATGAGAGTAACGATTGTTGTAGTACTCCCAGTTCATGACGTTAGGATCGTCGTTGTCGTTGTATTCCTCCCAGTTGCTGTAAACCAGATAAGGAACGACGCGGAACATTGTGACCCCAAGATCGTCGATCAGTTGGTCGAACATCGTCCTTTGATCGTTGCGGAAGTAAGGCCCGGTGTAATTGATGCCGAATCCCTGTATTCGCTGATACTCCTGGCTGGGATTAATCACAATGTGCGGATTACGCGATTGATCTTGCGCAGCCGCCGGAACGGCAGCCAAAAGGAACATCGCGATCGCCAGTACCATTTTGCAGTTCCTAATCAAAGTTGACTCCTGGGCCGATTTGGGGATATGGAGCAATACCTCTCTTGCGCGGCCAATACGATTTCGAAAAGAAATTAATGGGATTGTCAGGCAGACGAAACACCCTCGGATGATCTGCTGACGCTATTCCCACCCCGTGGATCACGTCAATCTGTACCCACCCACGTATGACCTCAAACCACCTCAGAAGGTGAGCTTAATCGCAACCTGGCCGATGCGCCCGGGGTTGGCGTTGGTCACAAACCCAAAATCTGAACTGAGAAAATTCCCATTGGGCTCCGAGAACTGTGCGTGGTTAAAGACGTTGAAGAACTCCGCCCGGAATTCCAGCTGCTTCGATTCCGTAAGTTTGAGGTCTTTCATCAGCGCCATGTCCCAATTATTGAGTCCAGGCCCGGCGAAGAAGCGCCGGCTCGAAGTTCCGACCACTCCCAGCGGCTCCACACTAAACAAAGTATTGTTGAAGAAAGGATTCAGGCCGTTGGGATAAGTGGGATTGGGAAGAACCGCTTTCCGCGGGTTCGTAAGATTCAAGTTACCGGGCGTGAAATTCGGCTCGTCGACAGTATTGGAAGTGCCCCCGGAATAGGCGGTGCCCAAGAGCGAGTTGTCATCGGGCTCCCGGATGAACACCGGCAAACCCGTTGAGAAACGTGTCGTGCCACTCACCACCCAGCCATTGGTCAATCGCTTGGGAAGGTTAAACTTGTCAAAAGGCAGGCGGTAGCTGTAACTCATTACGAAGTTGTTTTTGAGATCGAACGCGGACAACGACTTGGTGGATTTGTAATCGAGGGGATTAATCAGATCACCCTGTCCTCCACCCCAACCGGAGGCGTTGTCCAACGACTTGCTGTAGGTATAACCGGCAAGAAATTCAACCCGCCCGGCGACGTGACGCAATGAGACTTCCAAAGCGTTGTAATTCGAGTTGGCCATGGTATCAAACCAAGCATCGCTCCCGAAGTCCGGGCCAAAAGGACCCCGTGTGCCGTTGATGACACCTCCGCCGACTGGATAATACACTCCGTTTTCGCCAAAAGGCCCACACGTCGATGTGCCCGGCATCACCTGGCTCGGTTGACTCACGCTTAGGCACAGCGCAGGGTTACCCGGATTGGCTTCTAGGGAAGCAATCAGACGGTGGCCTTGTGAGCCGACGTAGCTCAGGTTCAGCAAAGTGGCGGAACCGAACTCCCTTTGAATTGAAATATCGTATTCCTCGGTGTAGGGAACCTGATTGTGAAGGTAGGCCGTTGGTGAACTGGAAATAGGCAGGAATATGGACCAGTCCAAAGAGGTGTCAGGGTGTTTGGGGCCGACGTTAAGCGGGGGCAGGGGAGTGGGGAAACGTTGGCCTTCGTTATTGCCCGTACCCCGATCAATAAAAGGAGTGGCAAACAGCGGGGATACCGGGCTTACCCAGAAATTCCCAAACGGTGCGTCATCGCTCGAATTGATGTTCGTGACGTCTTCATATGCCGTGTAGTAGATTCCAAAAGCTGCCCGAATGCTTGTTTTCCCCGGACCTCCCGACAATTTCCCCAGCCATCCGTCACTCGCGCTTGGTGAATACGCCAAGCCCAGGCGAGGGGAAAAATTGTGGTAGCGCGTGGGAGCGACGGTGGAGGAGACACCCGGATCTCCGGGGAAATCCCAGCCCGTCGGCGCACCGGGGTAGACAATGGATTGCTGTCCGGGAACGAGAGCCTGTATTTCGTTGTGGGCTTCCCACCAGGGCGAACTCACGTCCCAGCGCACGCCGTAATTCAGGGTTAAGTTAGCCGTGGCCCGCCAGCTATCTTGGAGATACAGCGCGTAATAACGGTCCCGGGTGTACATGGGCGGTTCTTCGCCCTGGACATACGCTGTGGGTGCACCGATCAGGAAGTCGGCAAAATCAATCCCCGTTTCCGAGCCGAAAAACGAGAATGAGCCATTGTTATTGATGTTTTGAAAATAGGTAACCTGGTCGTAGTGGATGTTCCCGCCGAATTTGATGGTATGGGTCCCCGTCACACGGGCAAAGTTATCAAGAACTTGGTAAGTATTTTGTGGTCTGGTATTCGAAGCATCAGCTCTGCCGATGTTGAAGTTGTTGAAGCCAACCGGTTCAACCCCCTGATAAGGGGCGAGGGCAACAATGCCAGACGTGCCCGTGCCCACTTGAAACCCCTGGGAACTCAGGGTAGGGCCAAGTCCGCCCACAGGAGTGGAGAGCACTATGAAATTCCGCAGGTACTGCACTCGAAGTTCATTGACCGAGCCGGGGCCATACGATTTGATCAGTCCGAGGTTGAAGACCTGTGTCTTCCCGTCAGCACTGGCGCTGAACCCGGGAACATTCGCCCCTCCGTACGGATTCAGCAAATTGAAGTCATCCATGGAGTAATACCCTGACAACATCCCAAGGCGGCTGTTGACGTCAAGCCGAACTCCGCCTTTATCGTCGCGCAGGGTTTGGTCGAAGGCTGAGGTCTCAAAGTAGCCAAGACCGGGCAGGGGAAGTGGAATGTACTGCATCAGCGCTTTTGTCGGCGCCGTAAAAGCACTTTGCGGGATTATCGCACCGGGAAAAACGCATGATGAAGAAGTTGTGCATCCCGGCGTGTAGTAAGCCTCCCCGGGGTTTACCTGATAGTTGAGTTCCTGCGACAGCACTTGCGCCCAGGAAGGGCCGCTTACGGTGTTAGGAACGATGGTGTTGTTCTGCCCGGTGGTATAAAACGAGCTTGCCATATCCGTCAGGTTGCCCGTGCGATCGGCGGCCGAGGGCACCGGGATCTCCCCGATGTCTACACCTGACACTAGGCGCGTCCCCTGATAGTCACCGAAAACGAAGACCTTGTTGCGAATCACCGGCCCACCCACTGTCCCTCCGAATTGGTTCTGGTGTAATGAGGCTTTTGAGGAAGAGAAGAAGTTCCGGGAGTCCAAATTGGGATTGCGAATGAAATCGAAGGCGTCTCCGTGTAGCTGGTTGGTGCCTGACTTGGTGATGACGTTCACCAACCCTCCCGAGAAGTTCCCATACTCGGCGTCGCCATTGTTCGTCACAATGCGGAACTCGGCGATGGAATCAAGGTTGGGAATTAACGCGGCGCTGTTCTCAATTGAAGCTTCATCATCGCCGCCGTTCACCATGTACCCGTTGGCGGATTCGCGCTGCCCGCTGATGGATAGGTTCCCTGGGTTGAGGCTTCCGGAAACTCCAGGGGGGCCGTTATATACACCATACTCACCCGAGGAAACGGGAACAACGCCTGGCTGCAAGGCCAGCAAGTCCGTGAAACTTCGACCGTTCAAGGGGAGGGTTGTCATCTTGGTGGTGCCGATGACCTCGCCCATCTGGGTGCTGGTGGTTTCCACGTGCGCAGCAGTGGCGGAAACACTGACTTGTTGCGTCTCGGCGCCCACCTGGAGCTTTACATCCACGCGCAAAGCGCTATTGACGTCAATCACCAATGCCGTTTGACGGTAGTGCTCGAATCCGTTGGCCTTCACCTCGATGTCGTAGTGGCCGGGTGAAAGAGCGGGGAAGGAGAAAAATCCATCCCCATTGGTGATGCTTGAAATACGAATGTTGGTTTCCGTATTCAACGCCACCACAGCGGCTCCGGGAATAACTGCACCGGAAGAGTCCATCACCGTTCCGGCAATACTCCCGGTTACGCTGGCCCGAACCATCCCCGCGCCTAGCATGAAAATCAATAGCAAGCCTTCCAGATTGCGGGTGGCATTTTTTATTGTCGTCGATTCACAATTCATTGTTGCCTCGAGATTCTAGATTCTGTGGCCCCAGAACAGAATCTGACCATGCATCAAAAGCAAACCATATTCGTGATGAACGACGCGCCGGAGAACCGCGTATGTCCACGTTCGAATTGTGTAAAATCCTGCCCGCTGGACGACTGACACAAGTGCCTATCGCTTACTGACTCGACGATACAATGGCATGGGGAATTGTCAACGGATTCTGGGAAGGAAAAGGGGCTCTTGTTCAATCAGTTGAACATAAAGCAAAAAGGAGGTGATAGTGGGCGCCGTGAGGTTCGAAGAAACTTGGTATCAGCGGTTTCAGATGCGCACAGATTGCAAGCGCCTTGATATTTCAGCGGCAGTTTGGTTCAGTTTGGCGGCCAAAGGCCTTACACGCTCAAGGGGAATGTCCTCCGTCGTCCCAGCCACGCTAACGGCAGCGACTGTGCGGTGTTCAGCATCGAACATGGGAACCCCAACGCATCGCAGTCCGAGTTCATCTTCTTCGTCGTCGAGTGCATATCCCTGCTCCCGGACCCGGGCGAGTTCATTTTTGAAGGCTTTAACCGTGACAATGGTGTTTTCATTATGGCGGGAAAAACTTTTGGCCCGGATCAATTGATTGAACTGCTCCTCCGGGAAAAACGCAACAAGCGCCTTTCCCACTCCGGTGCAATTGATGTCAAGCGTTCGGCCAATCCAATCGGCGCCCACTCCCGAACTGCGCGGACAGGCGCGATCAATCAGGACGGCCTCATTCTCTGCCAGGACGGCAAGGTGAACCGTGAGTCCGGTCTCCCTTGCCAACGAGTTGAGGAAAGTCTTCGCGACATCGCGCAAATCCAGGTTTTCGAGTACCTTTCGGCTGAGTTTGACCAGATTAAGGCCGAAGTAATAATTGCCAGACTCGGAGTTCTTTTGCAGGTATCCCCGGTTGACCAGGGTTGCCAGGATGAGAAAGGTTGAACTCTTGGGGAGAGCCAGAATTCGGCTGATCTCGGAGACGGAAAAACCACGATTGGACTGAGCCAGGAATTCGAGGACGGTAATAGCCCGGTCGACGGAGGGCAGCACATAGCCGCGCTTGCCAGCCATATTGGATCCTTGCTGAAACTGTTCAGCTTATTGAACAAAAAACCTTGTCCGCTCAATACGTTCTTGACACCAACACTCCGTCAAAGCAGATAGTATACTTGTAGCATGGGTTAAATCCACGTACAAGGCCGTCTCGAAATGCGGTACCTCCACCTTGAATCAAAAAGGAACGGCCGCAGTCTAGCGAAGGCTCTATTCTTATCATGCCGCACCCGGGCGATGTCCGCCGATAACCGACGTTGTTCGCGGGAGGCTCGTCGCCAGAGGAAGGCGGGCTGATGGGTCAAGAGTTAAACCCAATGAAAGTCGTGGCTGACTATGGCGATCTCTGCGGCGAAGGCCCGCTGTGGGATGCCGAGTCTGGGTCCCTTTATTGGACGGACATCGACGGTCAGAAATTCTATCGCTACCATCAGGCCTCCAACACGCATAAAATTGTCAAGCAGGGTCTTCAAATATCGGGCTTCTGTAGGAATCGACCGGGCGGATTTGTCATCGCCAACAGCTGTGGCATCTGGCTTTGGGATGGGGCCGATCATTTGCGATTGATTGCCGATCAGGTTGGGAATTCCAAGTGTCAGATGAATGACGCAATTGCCGACCCGGAGGGACGCTTCTTCGCAGGATCCAACTTCTATGACCCGGCCCATGAATATGAATCAGGCAAACTTATTCGCGTCGATACCGATGGCACGGTCCATGTAGCCGACGAAGGTTTCAAATTGCCCAATGGCATGGCCTTTTCGCCGGACGAAAAAGTGATGTATTTCGCTGACTCGGCCGCCCGGCGCATCTATGCCTACGACTATAATCGCCGCACAGGTGGCCTGAGCCACCGCCGGGCATGGGTTCAGGTGCCCGATGACGAGGGGGTGCCCGATGGCTTAGCAGTTGACGCTGCCGGATATCTCTGGTCGGCACAGTGGTATGGCAGTTCCGTCGTGCGCTACGACCCGGACGGCAAAGTGGAGCGAAGAATTGGCTTCCCGGCGAAACAGGTTTCGTCGGTTGCCTTTGGAGGCAAAGACCTGACGGATATCTTTGTCACCTCGGCCGGCAAATCGTGGCCCTCACCTTTAATGCCGAGGCCCTACGATGCGGTTTCTGGTAACTTTGGCGGCCAACTCTTTTGCCTCGATCTCGGCATACAAGGCAAACTCGATTTTCATGCTGACATTACACTTGCGCGGTAAAACCATCGCTGCGGCGCAGACCACATTCGGGGCGCCGTGGAGGTTGCCTAGTCATGAAAATTACCCATGTTGAAGGAATCATCCTGCGCCTCCCGGTGCGACAAGCCGTCGCCGATGGCACGCAGGACGACTTGTTAATTCGAATTGAAACCGATGAGGGGATCGTCGGATATGGGGAGGTCGATACTTCCCCCGAGGTGGGAAAGGCGGTTATCGATGCCGAGATGTCGCATGGTACGTGTTACGGCCTCCGCGAGATTCTCATTGGGCAGGATCCTTTCGATATCGAACAGATCTGGCAACTAATGTATCGGAAAACGAATTACTACGGCCGTCTTGGCGTAGTGATGCATGCCATGAGTGGCGTCGATATGGCTCTTTGGGACATTCTGGGTAAGGCGGTTGGCAAGCCGGTCCACAAGATGCTTGGAGGAAGTTACTGCTCCGACGTGCGCGCTTACGCCAGCATGTTGATGCCGGAAAGCGCGTCAGAGGTTCGGGAGGTGGTCAGTCGCTATGTCAGAGAGGGGTTTACGGCGGTAAAGTTGGGTTATGGGCCCCTGGGATCTGATGTGTCAAGGGACATTGAGTTGGCGGCCGTGGCGAAGGAAACTGCCGGTCGCGATGTCGAAGTGATGATTGATATCGGGCACGGATACACCTTGAAAATGGCCATGCAGGCCGCGCGTGAATTCGAAGACATCGGAATCTACTGGATGGAAGAGCCATTTCCTCCGGAGGCCATTGAAGATTATCAGCGCCTGGCAGACTCCACCGCCCTGCGGATTGCTGCCGGCGAGCAGGACGTGGGTCGTTGGACCTTTCGCCGCCTGATTTGGGAAGCTCACTTGGACATCGTTCAGCCTGATATTTCCCGTGTCGGTGGGCTGACGGAAGCGAAACGTATCGCTTACATGGCGCACGAGGCCAATCGTGTTTGTGTTCCGCACGCCTTCCGCACAGGGGTACTGGTGGCTTCCTGCCTGCATCTGATTGCCGCGATCCCCAATTCCGCCTTCCTGGAGTTTTCAGTTACGGATTCAGCCCTGCGCCGGGAACTTCTGACGGAGCCCTTCAAAGTTGTGAAAGGCCGAGTCGCTGTCCCCACCGAGCCGGGCCTGGGGATTGAAATCAATCCCGACACGGTCAAGTCCTATTCATTGCGGAAATGAACCCGATATCCAGGGGGCCATGCCCGGCCTCCCCAGTCTCCAAAAAGCTTTTGCACTACATTCTTATTCTTCCGAGAACGATTTTGGGAAAAGCTCTTGCGAGCGAAGGAAGCATCCGCCGCTAGCAATGGCTAAAGGTGATCGGAGCCGAGGTTGGACATGCCTACCAGTTCGGTCCGCAAGGGAAGGCTTGGGACTTTGGCCACCGTGGACCTAGAAAGCCGCTGGATGAAGGTCCGCGTGCTTCCCCAGGTCGGGGCCAAGATTTACGACCTGATTTGGAAACCTACTGGCCGGAACGTCCTGTGGCACAACCCGAGGATTTCGCCGCAGGTGTACCCCATCGAAAGTGAATTCGATAATTACTGGTGCGGGGGTTGGGACGAGGCATTTCCCACTTGCGATGCCTGTGTATTTCGAAACCAACGCTATCCTGACTTGGGCGAATTGCGATCGCTGCAATGGAAGATGGATTCCACCCGCCAGATGTCCGCCGGTTCCTTTGCGCAATTTTCCACCTGCGGGCCGATCAGTCCTGTGCGCGCCACCAAGACCGTAACCTTGGAGTCTCGCGCTCCGGTCGTTCGTATGCGCTACCAGATCACTAATCTCGGCCCCATGAGGGTGGACTTCCTTTGGGGATCGCACCCGGCGGTTGCAGTGAACGAGCACACAATTCTCCGAATACCTGCCCGGCACGGCATTGTGATGCAGTGCAACCAGCCCGGCCATGGACAAGCTGGGCAACGCTATAACTGGCCGATTCTGGAAACAGATGCCGGCGCGATGCAGATGGACAAGACTCAAAAGATCGACGCAAACATCTATTTTGGCCATTATGCCGTTGACCTTGACGACGGTTGGTATGCCATTGAAGACACCAGCACGGGCGAGGGCTTTCTTTTGAAGTTCCCGCTCGAGCAATGTCCGAACCTCTGGCTATGGCTGAACTATGGCGGATGGCGCGGCCATCATCACGTCATCCTTGAACCCTGGACGGGCGTTCCCGTCAATCTTGCCGAGGCATACGAGCGTAAGACCAGTCGATCCCTCGACCCAGGGGAAGAGTTTTCGGTGACAATGTACGCCACAATTTACAAGAGGCCGGAGGACTGGAAGGCGGCTTTGGCGCGGATATCCCTCCCCACTTGATCCTATTGGGATCAGCTGGAAGGCTGGAGCCCGAGAGTCCATAATCTACTTTAGTGAGGTGCAGGGTGAAACTTACGGGTCGAGTCGCGGTAATTACTGGGTCCGCTTCTGGTATCGGCCGTGCCGCCGCCAGGGAGTTTGCCAAAGAAGGCGCCCTGGTAGTAGTTGCGGACGTCAACATGGCAGGGGCGCAGGAGACGGTGCAACAGATTCAAGCTGGCGGGGGTATGGCCCTCGCCGTCAAGACAGATGTGTCTATTCCGGAATCTGTCCAAGCTCTTGTGGACCAAACGCTCCAATCGTTCGGCCGGATTAATGTGCTGTTTAACAATGCCGCCATTCAGGTCAACAAAACCGTTGAGGACACCACCGTGGAGGAATGGAACCGTGAGATTGCCGTCAATCTGGGCGGAGTCTTTCTCTGTTCAAAGTTCCTGATACCCCACCTGCGAAGAACCAGGGGGTGCATTGTCAATATGTCCTCCGTAAACGGCTTTTTTGTCGAACCTTTTTGTGCGGGGTATTGCGCTACGAAGGGCGCCATCATCGCACTGACCAAAGCCATGGCGATTGATCACGGCAAGGATGGCATCCGGGTTAATTGCATCTGTCCGGGATACATCGATGCGGGGCTAGCCTGGGAGTACTTTGAGGTTCAGCCGAATCCTGCGGAAGCCCGGGCTTCAGCTGGCAAGCTTCACGCCCTTGGTCGCGTGGGACAACCTGAGGAGGTTGGCCGTCTCGCGGTTTTCCTAGCCAGCGATGACGCTTCCTTTATGACAGGGTCGTCCGTGGTCGTGAGTGGTGGCTTTGGGATTGGCCTGCCTCCCACAGGATGAGCGATTATCTGCGAGCGCCGTCTCCTCGGAAATGCCCAGAAAGCATGGAGATAGAAGAATCTTGATTGTTCAATCTTCGCCGGGGCGATCTGAGTTCCAGTTGGGAGAAGACCTGTGAATGAACCCTCAGCCCCAATAAACTCTGCCGGGACTGTGCCTCGCCTTCGTCGAGTCCTGACCCTATGGGATCTCATCTTTTACGGCATCGTGCTGATTATGCCGATTGCCCCAGTCCCCATGTTCGGGGTCGCACAGGTGCTTTCCCAAGGCCACTTTGTCACCACAATTTTGATCGCCATGATTGCCATGATGCTTACGGCGGTCAGCTATGGACGTATGGCGACTCTTTACCCCACCGCCGGTTCCGCCTACACGTACGTTGGGCGCGGACTCAACCCTCACCTGGGATTTCTCACAGGGTGGGCCATGTTTCTTGATTATCTGATACAACCTCTTATTAATGGCATCTATGGAGCGCTAACCATCCAACGGTTTTTCCCTTTCATTCCTTACGCGGCGCTTGCGGCAGTTTTTGTTGGATTGATGACCGTATTAAATTTGCGTGGGATTCGCGCCACGGCACGCGCCAACACCATCCTGCTGACGATCATGTCCACGGTGATTGTCGTTTTCATGATTTTGGCGGTCCGCTACCTGTTTCGTGTTGAGGGCTGGCCAGGCGTATTTTCAACCCAACCCTTTTATGACCCGAAAACCTTCAGTCCCCGGATGATCTGGACCGCCACATCTTATGCCGCGCTCACTTATATCGGATTCGACGGTATCACCACACTGGCCGAAGACGTGAAGAATCCCAAGCGCAATGTAATGCTCGCGACAGTATTGGTTTGCCTGTTTACCGGCATTGTAGGGGGATTTGAGGTTTACCTTGGGCAGCGAGTTTGGCCGAACTTCAGGACTTTTCCCAACGTTGACACGGCTTTCATGGACGTGACGCGTCGTGTGGGAGGGACGCCACTTTTTCAAGCTCTTGGCATCGTGCTGATTCTTGCAACGGTGGGCGCGGGGCTGACCGGCCAAGTGGGTGCAGCCCGTTTGCTATTTGGCATGGGCCGCGACAATGTTCTCCCCCGGAGGGTCTTCGGCTACCTGGATCCAATGAGCAACAGCCCCACCCGCAATATCTGGTTGATTGGAATCGTTGCCTATATCGGATGCCTGTTCATTAGTTACGAACAGGCAGGTGAAATCCTGAATTTTGGTGCATTTTTGGCGTTCATGGGCGTCAATTTCGCCACTTTCTGGCAATTCGCGATCACGGGTCAGCCCGGTCACAAGCGCCGATGGATTGTAGACGTTGTTGCGCCCCTTTCGGGCTTTGTATTTTGTTTGTGGATTTGGCTGGGACTCAAAACTCCCGCCCAAGTCGTAGGGGGCGTCTGGTTTGTTGTTGGGCTCATTTACTTGGCGATTAAGAGCCGTGGCTTTCGCACACAGCCCAGCATGATCGATTTCCGCGAGTCATAGTTACTGCAAGTCTGTTAGGACTTTCATGCCATGTTCAAATTGCGTCAGGCCAACGGCGTCCCCAGACTCTTCCTGTTTAGCGCCAACGATTCCAAAGTGAGCCCACCCGTTGGCTTGTGTTTTGGCCTTGGCGGCCGATGGGGGGGCGTCTTATGCCGGCCTTGAGTTTGCTTGGCCCCAGTGCAGCATTTCATGCGGGGGGATGACTGGCGGAAATTGGGCAATTTTATACAAGCAGCATCCATATAAGCGCATCTGGGAATGTAGCATTGGTCAACTCGACTTTACAGTTAGATCGTAATAGGCTGGGATGCTTGCTCGGACTTAATCGGGGAGGGCCGATGGCGGAGGGTCGCGGAGGTTTTGTTTTGCTGGTGGACGAAGACTATTCCGTCCGTGAACTTCTTTCGAGGTATTTGGAGGAGGCGGGTTACGAACCTCTCCATGCCAGGGATGGACTGCACGCGCTTGGGATCCTCCGAAACAGGATTCCCAAGGTCATTATCTCCGACCTGGTAATGCCGCGCATGTCTGGAATCGAATTTATTGGGGTTGTGCGGCGGCGCTTCCCGACGATTCCAGTGATCGCCTTCGTGGGATCAATGCCACATGAGTTCCCGGCCGGGACGCAACCTGACCGGTTGTTTGAAAAGGGGGGAGGAATATTTCCCGAACTCATACAGGCGGTTGATGAACTGGCCCGAAACGCGCCCAACGATGCGGAGGTACAGCAGGAGATCAGTGTACCCATTCGGATAGGGCCAGGCTCCAACGGGAATATTACTCTGACCTGCCCAAATTGTCTGCCTATGTTTGCGGCGCAAGTTGCCGTTGAGGTCGGGACGATGGCCCCGATCGCTGTCTGCACCCACTGCGAGGCACGCGTACCATTCCTGATTGTAAGCTCAGCCTCCGCGTAAGGCGACCCTAACAGCTCGACGGTCAATCGGATGCCTTGGCCCTTGAAAAGCAGGCCCGCGCCAGCGGCTCTGAAGCGGTATTAGGTACAGATAATCCGGAATCGTGGTGCGTATCCCTGTCCCCTGCGGATTGCTTCTAACTGTTGACTTTGGGTTTGGGCTTACGCGCGGGCTTCTCTTTTTGAGCAGATTGGTTCATATGTTTGGGAATTCCGGTGATCAGGCCTTGATAATCCGTCAGGCGATTGTCGCTAATGACCAAACCCTGGGAGGTGATTTCATATTCACGAATATCCTTGCTATGGTTGCCGCCTCGCATCTTGATAACCACCAGGATCTTGCGGAGCTGATCGCCGATGGATACGTAACGAAGCCGGATAATGTCGTCGGTAAGAAAGGAAATCGAGTAGGTGCTGAACGGGAATTCGGTGAAAGACTCAGTCATCTCCACCGTGCTGAGAATCGTCAC
>PLSX01000111.1:276-3173 GCA_003165315.1 Acidobacteriota bacterium | reverse complement strand
CTTTCATGGGACCATCTGGAGTGCATGTTCAACATGGTGGAGATTGTCGAGGAGAAGGTGGATCAACCGGGGGTGCATCGGAGCAAGCGGTATTACTCGGTTTACCCGGATGATTGGAAGGCGCTCAAGAGGACTTACACGACCGACAAGAAGGGGAAGGCCCGGGCGCTGACGGCCAAAGAGATTCTTGATGCGATCTTCAAGGCCAAGGGCATCCGTTATGATTTCACCTTTGAGGATCACAAGAATCTAGCGAAGGCGCCGCAAGCGGTGGATGCGCAGAACGGGAAAGAGGTAAGTGCGCTGGTGCAGGAGGTCTTGGACAAAGTTGGGCTCCTGATGACGATAAAGGGGATGAATCTGTCGTTCTGCGTGAAGGGGGAGGGGCAGGAGCCGGAGAAGAAGGAATACTCCGAGTCGATCACGACCGGCGAGGCGCTGTCCAACAACGCGACCCAGGTGCGGATTATCGGGGACCGCAATCTCTATCAGGATTTGCCGGTTAAGTTGAATCCGAGTTGGAATCGCAAGTGGGAAGATTTCGTGTTCGAGCCGGATTGGTTGGAGGCGGTCGAAAACCATTTCGGGCCGTATGCGAGCGATATGGTGGGACGCGCGGAGCGTGTGCTGAAATCCCGGCAAGTTACCGTCAGGGAGTTTTGCGCGAAGAAGAAGGGCAAAGGTTTCGAGGATTTTGGGAAATGGGGAGAGGTAAGCAGGATGGAGATTCCCGCATGGGTGTACCTGCAAGAAATCGTATGGAAGGCGTATGAGATTGACCGCGACTTTAAGTTGAACGGACTTGACCTTTTCTCGCTGGAATTGAAGGAGGGGTTGCTGAGGGCGGTGACTTTCGATGTGAAGGGCAAGCTCTCTTATGCGAAGCCGGAGGAGCTTTACCCGGACACGAAGGCTTTCATCATCATGAAGGGCCAGCCGATTGACCTTACCGATCCGTCAAAGACGGACGTGCTGGACCCGAAGCAATTCGAGCACTTGAAGGAGTTGTGGTGGAGCGCGAATCGGTTTCACCTGGACCCGAAGAATTACGCGGTGATTTTCGAGGACCCGATCTTTGTTCCCACCTGTAAAAAGGGCGGGGGCGGCGGTAGTAGTAGTGGCAGTAACAGCCACAGCGGCGGCGGCAGCGGTGGCAGCAACAGCCAAGACAGCGAGAGTCAGAGCGGAAGCCAACATACCGGGCAAGAGTTGGCTCGCCTTCTCGATCCGGCTACCCCTGAGTTTGAAGGTGTGGATAGTGCCGGTGGCGGAAGCGGCGGCGATGGAAGCGGGAATGGAGCCGGTGGAAACGGGGAGAGTGCCGGATGGTCAACCGGGCTGGGAAGCAGCTATGGCGGCAATGGAAGAGCGGGCAAGGCGAAGAATAATTGCTCGCTGTTCATTTATCCAAACCAAGCCCTGCCGGAGAGCCATCCGGCGCGAAACATCGTGGTGCCAAACGCGGATGCCGAGTTCCAGCCAGCGGAAATCCGGGGTTCGTTTTGCTTTGCCGGGGAGAAGTTTTCCAAGGAGTTCGGGGCTGGGCACAAGCATGGGGCCGTCTCCGTGCCGGGTATCGGTTATCACGCGCTGATGGAGGAGGGCGCATGGAAAGAGGAGGTCAAGTATGCGGATGACGAGGGCGCTGAGAAAAAGGCGAAAGATGCAGCGGAGGCGTACACGGACAAGCAGCAAACCTACAAGGATGGCGGGTTGGTGAACAAGGGGGTGTGCGCGACGGAATTGAACGGGGCGATTGACCGCGCGACTTACTCGCTGAGCACGCGAGGGCTTGAGGAAACGCTTGAGTACGCGAAGGAACGCGCGCCGAGTAACTTTGAAAACGAGCGGGAATTGGAGCGGCAGAAAGAGCAGGGAGAGTTATTTCCGGGGCAGAGAGCCGAGAGGCAGGAAGTGGATGAATTGAGTTATTGGGCGCGGATACTCAAGGCCATGAAGCAGGGGCAGCAAGCGAAGCCCTACCTGAACCTGAATGATATTCTTTTGAAGCCGCCAGGGGCGATTCATTGCTCCCCTACGGTGGTTTATCCGTCCAAGCCCGTGAACGCCGGGGATTGTATTTTTAAGGACGGCCAGAAGGTCGATGACAAGGGCGATGCGTTCGTGGGGGTCGTGACGTGCAAGATTTCGAGCAAGATGGCTGTTCCGGTGGCGACACAGGGAATTGTGCCCGTGAGGATAAGCGGCCCGGTGGAAGCGGGTGATGCCGTGGGCTGCGAGCCGGGCACCCGTGTAGCCACGGCTGCAACGCCGAGTACAAGGCCGGTGGGCGTCGTTACGATGAGCTATGACGGGAAGCATGGCGAAGTGCTCCTGCCTACCAGATTGGGGGCTGCTGGACCGATGGCGCGGACGCCTTATGAGGTTTTGCCGGTATTGGATAAGAAGGGGAAGGTCACGAAGCTCAAGGTGTGGAAGGAGAGCTTTCTACTCGTGAGCGCCAACAAGAAGGCGTACACGCAAACCATTTCGGGGCTGGGCAAATCATTCAGTGTAGGGAAGAAGGGGGACAAGATTTACATGCGGTTGAAGGTCACGGATGACAATTCGACCGATAACGTGGATCAATTCGCGGTCCCCTCCCAGGCGAAGATTATGCACGGGCCTGCGTGGACCCATTTCCCCGACCCTATCGAGATCAAGCAGGGAAAAAGCAAGGATAGGTGGGATAAAAACTCCAAGCAAAGTTACTTTTACCAGATCATTGCGGAGTTGGTTGACGTGGATGATTCCCGGCCCGGATTCGTGATACCGGAGAAGAAGGTAAAAGTGGTGCAGTTGCTCTTTACGAATCTGATGGCGACGCCGGCCTTCACGACAAAGCAAGCCTACGAGCCTTTCCTGCCGGTGCTGGTTTGCGTGCCCTGGTTGAATCC
>PLSX01000111.1:0-255 GCA_003165315.1 Acidobacteriota bacterium | reverse complement strand
AAGGGCCAGTATTTGCCGGTGGTGACTAATTCTTCGTGGGGATGGATCAAGACGAAGAAATGTAAAAAGAAGGGCTAGATATGGCTGCGACAGTCATGCTTTATGATGGTGGCGTTTTGTTGAAGGACGGCAAGGTTGCCATCGACCCGAAGTGCTGTTGTAAAAAGCAGGAAGACAGCAGTAGCAGCGGCGGACCTGGCCCCAGCAATAGCAATAGCCACAGCGGGCACAGTCACAAGCATAGCCACAGCCACA
>PLSX01000060.1 GCA_003165315.1 Acidobacteriota bacterium | reverse complement strand
GAGATTGGCCGGTTATTACCCGTTATACGGCCAACTGCGGAGCAATCGGTCCCGAGGGGCGACCTGTGCACCAGCAGCTTATACTCCTATGAGCTAGGCGTGAGTTTTCTGCTTTGCTTTCTTAGAAAGGTACGGAGAGAGGACCCTGTAACCGTCTATTTGGCGGAGATGTTCCAGAAAACCTGTCGAGACAGCCGCCTCAAGATCATCGTCATCAGTGACGGATGCATTAAGCAAATAACCGAGTGCGCGGTATTGACGATCTGAAAAACCGCTGGGAGTTGTAGTAAAAAACTCAGTGAATAAATACATCACATAGCCGTAGGTCTCGAAGCCCTCTGCTTTTTCCACCTCGTCTCGAAAATGGTGATCGCTTTGATCAAACTGCGGAAAGATGGCCTGCAGAGCTGCCATCAATTGCGCAGGCTCCGAAGGTCGAGTTTTGAAACGATCGAGCTTGAAAGGTGGAATAGCATTTTTCATCCGCAGCAGTATGCATCATCTCAGGCCCTCCAGGCAAACCGCCGACGGTGACGCAAAGAGACCTTTGTCGAGCTGGCCCCAAAAGTTCTGGCGGCTGTGTAGTCGCCAAACCGTAGAAGTGCCTCACGCAGTCAAACTCTCGAGATACGGGGTTCTGGGATGTCTGGATCCGCGGTCCTTTCCACTTGGCCGTATAACGCCCCAACCCCCAAACCACCCTCTTCCCATTCCAGCCTGAACCCAAACAAACCCATCACAAATTCCTCCGCACTATGCCAGCGCAGCGACATTCCGCCGCACTGGAAAAATCTCCACTCAATTCGCCCCGCTCCGCGTTTATACTTCGAGTGTGGCCGCGACGAACGACTTCCGCCTTCCCGGGCGGAGGTTTGCGGCAACGCATGGAGATCCATCAGCGAGCCAACATCACAAGGAGCAATGGCATGGCAAATTTCACAGTCAGCAGACGGTTTTTTCTTCTTAGCCTGACTGCGTGCACTCTTCTATTCGCAATTCCCTTTATCGGCAAGGCGCAGGACGCAAGCGCGCCATCCGCAAACGCAGGAGTGGAGGCGCAGCGCACCGAGTGGTTCCGCCGGGCCAAATTCGGCATGTTCATCCACTGGGGCCCGTATTCAGTGGCCAGCGTGGAGGCTTCGTGGCCCATCATGAAGCCCGACCCCCAATGGAACATCACCGAGGCGGAGTACGTGCAGCTTTGCAAGCGCTTCAACCCCGTCCAATTCGATCCCCACGCCTGGGTTAAGCTGGCGCAGGATGCGGGAATGCGCTACATGGTTTTTACCACCAAGCACCATGACGGGTTCTGCATGTTTGATACGGCGCTGACCAGCTATAAGATCACCAAAACACCCTATGGCCAGGATGTAACCGCCATGCTGGCGCGCGCCGCTCACGATGCCGGCATGCCGCTGGGTTTCTACTACTCTCCTCCGGACATGAACCATCCGGGTTATCGCGACACTTCCAAACCGGTCAAGGACACCTGGCATGGCGATCCCACCCGCCCGCAGTGGTCAACCTACCTTGATTACATGAACGCCCAACTGCGCGAACTTCTGACCGAGTACGGCCCCGTGGCTCTGCTCTGGTTTGACGGGCTCGACCATCAGGAGAAGTATAAAGGCGCCGAGGTGCTGGACCTTGTCCACCAGATTCAGCCTGCCACGCTGGTGAACAACCGGCTGGGTGTTCCGGGTGACTTTGCCACTCCCGAGCAATTCATCCCGGACCGTATTCCCACCAAAGCTGACGCCGACACTCTGAAGGGCACGGCGAAGTCCGACGTTTCAGCGCCAAACTCGGTTCCGGCGGCGGATGATTTCCAGCCTTGGGAAACCTGCATGACCATCAACAACACCTGGGCGTACAACAAAAACGATACGCAGTATAAATCGGCCAAGGAGTTGATCCAGGATTTGGCCAATGTGGCGAGCAAGGGTGGGAATTTCCTGTTGGATGTGGGGCCCACGCCGGAAGGAACGATTCAGCCTGAATTCTTCGACCGGCTGGAAGCAATCGGGAAATGGATGAAGGTCTACGGCGACTCCATCTACGGAACCACTTACGGGCCGCTGCAAAATCTGACGTTTGGAAAAACCACGGCCAAGGGCAAGGTGATTTACCTGCATGTGTTCAATTGGCCTTCGGATGGCACGCTGAATGTATCGGGACTCAAAGGGCGAGTGGCGCAAATCACCGTGTTGGGCGATAAGAAAAAGCTTCACTGGCGGCAGGATGAGGAAAAGCTGGAAATTCAAGTCCCCCCCACCGGCCCGGACGAAGACGACAGCGTCCTGCAAATTGTGACCCGGTAGGGGGATGGGCGCTAGCCCGGACTTCTCCCCATCCTCGGCAGAGGTGGTGTGGATTTCCCATCGTTGGCATTCGGAGCGAAGCTTTGGAGTGCGTGCAGCTTGCTGCCGCTTTTTCCCCAGCCAGCTTGCTGGCTGGAAATCGATCAGGAACGCTTGATCGAGCGTCGGGATTCTCGCCAGCTTGCTTGCTGGAATGTGCCCAGGTACGATGCATGAAAATTGAGGCGATGACTCGGACTTTCGCAAGCGAGCTTGCGAAAAAGGAAAGCGGCAGCAAGCTGCACGCACTCCAAAGTTTCGCTCCGTCTCCCCAAACAGGCTGTCCTCAAGTGAGAAATCGGGACTAAGCTAAGGGCAACGCCTGATCGAAGCCACGGTAGTGGGGCGCCATTGTGGCACCGTGCTTGCGCCTACTGAACCGGATTCACAGAGTGGAAACCACTCCGCGGCGTGGGATCGTAGGAGTTATAGAAATGTCCCAAGCCGTCCGAAAAGTAAAACGGTTGAGCGCCAATGTTGATGTCTGACCGCGCCCCCGTGGTGGGATCGTTCACCGTGATCGTTCCATTGATCACGTTCTGGTCGAACGCCTGGGATTGCCGCAGAGTGGCGTCCAGGGATTGCATTGCCGGCCGGGTGGCTGCACCCGCAACTTGACTTTGGCTTGCCAGCCACGCGGGATCGAAGGCGGCCGAGGTCCTCATCTTGTCCCACACGGCCGCGCCCGTGGCGGCTCGGTCTTCGCGCGCCAGGAAGCACGCAAGGTAAAGGATGTCCCAGCTCACGGACCCGGGCACGCGGTATGCCTGCACCGTGTCCATCACTTTTCCCACATAGCGCTGCCCGCCGCGGGTGCAGGCAAAGCTCACCTGATGAGTTTCCAACTTGCTTTGCGGAACGGTAGCCTGGCCCGCCACCGGCATGGCTTCCGAGCCGGTGAACGACGCGTTCCCGCATCCCAATTGCTTCTCAAACGTCTGGCTATACGATTGCGCGTATTGCTCCGCCGATTGGTACCGGCGAATGATGAAGATCGAGGTTCCAGGGCGATAGACTTGACCCGGCGTCCATCCGGGAAGGTCGGAATAATCCTTGATTCGCCAATCCCCAATCTGAACGAAGATGGTTCCGTCGGGCGTCATGGCCTGGACAAAGGGCGCAATTGAAAGGGGGCCATAACGCATCAATCGGCCGCCAACTCTCCACCCTGCCGGAACCTGAGTCGTGAACCCCTTCTCGGCCGGATCGATCCAGCGCACATAGCGGATGTTCGAGGGCACGGGCGCGTCCCATTTCACGGTGGGCGCGTTCGATTTTGCAGCGGGGGGCGGGGGAACGCCTGGTTTGGAAACGCCGCCGGGGCTTGGCGGTGGGTTCGAGCCGGCAGGCGATCCCAGCGTTGCCGTCACCTTCGTCTGCGCGTATCCCCCGGGCCCATGACGCATCACGTCAAACACCAGAACAGCGCCGGGCGGCTGGGAAAATACATACGATTGGAGCGCGGCGCCGCTTTCCACTCGCTGGCCATTGACGGCCTGGATCAGGTCCCCACGCCTCAGGCCCGCCTTGGCCGCCGGGCCTTTGGGATCGAGTTGGCCCACCATCGCGGCTGGCCCTGGCGCCCCCGCAGGAGCGTCTGCCAGTCCAACGCCCAGATAGGCGTGAGCCGCGCCACCCGCGGCGGCATCCATCGCTAATGGCGGGGAAATCGCGAGTAGGCTGAAGAGCGCGATTAAAGAACCGGTTCGCATCACGATCCCTCCCTGATTGTCTTTTTGGCCCTACCGGAACTGTAGCGCAACCCCACTTTAGGCTGCAACCCCATTCACCCATGCTTCAGACCTGGACAAATTCGTTAGCTGGAGCGTTTTTGAATGAAGTGTTTACAGGGCGGTGATCGCCGCACCCGGTGCCGCGCCATGGCCATCCTTGCCATGCTTGAGCAGGGTGGGACGCCCGTGGCACGCTTCTGGGGCCGTTAACAACGAGAATTGCAAGCTCCGCAATTGGAACCGCTCTAAATTGTCCAATCAAATTGTCCAGAGGCGATTCCGGGACCGAGCCGCCCCTGTCATAAGCCTGCATCCTCCGCAGAACTCCGGCTTCTGCCGGCTTATGCCGGGATACGCCGACTTATTTGCCCTCGCGATTGGACAGGGCCCGGTGGGTAGAAAAGAGTGGAAAACAGAATGCTGTCGGAGGAAGGAAGGACGAAATCAGGCCAAGCCCTACCCCGCATTCCTAATTTCCCTAGCCGGGTCAACCAATAATTTTGGGGTAGCCTGCGACTGATCCTTGCCGCCGAAAAGTCCTTGCATCCACTTCTGGAAGGAGTCGAGGTAGGTGTAATAAACGGGCGTGATGTAGAGGGTGATGAGTTGGGAGAAGACGAGGCCGCCCACGACGCACAGGCCCAGGGGGCGGCGTGATTCCGCGCCCGCGCCAAAGCCGATGGCAATGGGCAGGGTTCCCATCAACGCCGCCATGGTGGTCATCATGATAGGCCGGAAGCGCACCAGCGCTCCGTAATAGATGGCGTCCCGAGTGGACTTGCCGGCGTTGCGTTCCGCATCCAGGGCAAAGTCAATCATCATGATGGCGTTCTTCTTGACGATTCCCACCAGCATGATAATGCCGACAAATCCGTAGAGATCGAGTTCCTTGCCGAACCACATCAGCGTCAGCAGGGCTCCCAGAGCGGCGGAGGGCAGGCCGGAAAGAATAGTCAGTGGATGGATGAAGCTCTCATACAGAATCCCCAGCACAATGTAGATCGCCAGGATGGTGATGAGCAGCAAAACGCTCATGCCTACCAGGGACGATTGGAACTGTTGGGCCGTGCCTTCAAAGTTGTGGCTGATGTCTGCGGGAAGGGTTTGCCGGGCAATCTCATCGACTTGATTGACTGCATCGCCAAGCGCCGTTCCCGGCTTGAGATTGAATGAGACAGTCACAGAGGGCAACTGCCCGGCGTGATTCACCACCAGCGGGCCCAACGATTGATTGAGCCTGGCAACCGAGCTCAGCGGAACCAGTTGCCCCCCGCTGGAGTGAATGTAGAGCATGGAAAGCGCCTGCGGGTCCATCTGGTACTGCGGCAGAAGCTCGGCCATCACCCAGTATTCGTTGTTGGGGGTGAGAATGGTGGAAATTCGGCTCGAGCTGTAGGCCGTTTCCAGAGCGTTTTCCACCTGGAAGGCGCTCACACCCACGGAGTTGGCCTTGTCGCGGTCGATCTCCACGTTCACTTGCGGATTGCTGATCTGAAGATCAGTGTTCACATCCTGGAGGCCCGGCACGGTGCTCAATGCGCCTTGCAACTTTTCCGCCTCGCGGTAAAGCTCTTTGGTGTCGGGTCCCTGAAGGGTGTACTGGTACTGGGCTTTCGTCAGGTAACCGCCGATTTGAATGGGGGGCGGGTTCTGCATGAAGGCCATGATGCCGGGGACCTGGAAAAGCGCCGGGCGCAGTTCTTCCAGGACTTGATCCGTATCGACGTAGCGGAGTTTGGGATCGTGAGCGTAAGTAATATGCAGGCGATCCTTGAACCAGTTCGCCATCTGGGTCCGGCCGCTGGGACGTTCCTTCAGGTTAAGAAAGAAGGCCCCGGAGTTCCCACCGCCCCCTGGCCCGCCTGCGCCCGCGAAGGACATGATGTTTTGCACGTTGGGGTCGGCTTCGACGAGACGGGTGATGGCTTGCTGGTGTTCCTTCATGGAATCGAAGGAGATGCCCTGCTGCGCCATGGTGACGCCAAAGATAAAGCCGCCGTCTTCGCTGGGAAGGAACCCCTTGGGGATGCGGATGAACAGCCACACAGTGACGGCGATGATGGCCAGGGAAAGCATCAACGTGACGAAGCGGAATCGCAGGACCCTCTGCAAGCTCCAATCGTAGGCCTTCAATACACCCTCAAAACCATGCTCAAACATCATGAACAGAAAGCCGTGCTCCTCCGGCTTGGCGTGGCGCAGGAAGCGGCTGCAAAGCATGGGCGTAAGTGTCAGCGAAACGACACCCGAAACCAGGACTGCGGACATGATGGTGACGGAAAACTCATGCAGCAGGCGACCCAGGATGCCGCCCATGAATAGCACGGGGATGAACACGGCAGCGAGCGAAAGCGTCATGGAAAGAATGGTGAAGCTGATCTCCTTTGATCCATTCAGCGACGCTTCCAGTACTCCCTCGCCCATTTCCAGGTGGCGCACAATGTTTTCCAGCATCACGATGGCGTCATCCACCACAAACCCCACCGCCAGCACCAGCGCCATCAGTGAGAGCGTGTCCACCGTGTAACCCAGCAGGTACATTACGGAGAACGTGCCCACAATCGACATAGGCAACGCCAGGCTGGGGATGATGGTGGCTGACACATTGCGCAGAAACAGGAAGATCACCAGCACCACCAGCGCCAACGTCAGGTAGAGCGTGAACTTGACGTCGTCAACGGATTCTCGGATGGCAATCGAGCTGTCGTAAAGAGTTTCCAGATGGATGGACTGCGGAATCTGCTGGCGAAACGTCGGCAGCAGGCGCCGGATGTTGTCCACCACCTCAATGGTGTTGGTGCCGGGTTGCCGTTGAATGGCCAGCACCATGGCGTTGATGCCGTTGTACCAGGTCACCACCTTGGTGTTCTGCACGCTGTCAATCACCTGGCCCAGCGCCTCCAGGCGCACGGGCGCGCCGTTCCGATAGGCGACGATCAGCGGCCGGTATGCAGCGGCATTTTGCAACTGGCCATTGGCCTGGACTACAAATGATTTGTGCGAACCGAAAAGGGTTCCGGTGGGCAAGTTGACGTTGGCATTCTTGATGGCATCCGTAACTTCATCAACGCCAATCCCCCGCGTGGCGAGCGCCCGGGGGTCAAGCTGCACCCTCACGGCGTACTTCTGCGCTCCATACAACTGCACCTGCGCCACGCCGTTAATCATGGAGATGCGCTGCGCCATCAGCGTATCCGCGTAGTCATCAACAGTGGAGGGCGCCAGAGTCTCGGAATAGACTGCCATGTAAAGCACGGGAGTGTCCGCGGGGTTCACCTTTTCGTAGGAGGGAGGCGCGGGCATGTCCGCCGGCAATTGGCCTTGCGAGCGCGCAATGGCCGCCTGCACATCCTGCGACGCGGCATCCACATTCCGGCTCATGGAGAATTGCATGGTAATTTGCGTGCCGCCCTGCGTGCTGGTGGAATTCATGGACTCAAGGCCGGCAATGGTGGAGAACTCGCGCTCCAGCGGGGTGGCAACAGCGGCGGCCATCGTTTCCGGGCTCGCGCCCGGCAGTGAGGCGCTCACCTGAAGCGTGGGATAGTCCACATTGGGAAGGTTGCTGACGGGCAATGCTCTGTAGGCAATTATGCCAAATAGCAGAATGGCCAGCATCGCAAGAGTGGTCATGATGGGCCGGCGGATGAAGAGCTCTGCTAAATTCATAGTTGCCTGTCCCGAACAACGCAAGGAAGAAGCCAAAAATCAGAAGTCAAAAGGCAAAATGCAGAAGCCAATAGGGGAACGCCCCGGAGAATTAGGCATGTTCATGGGTGGATACCCTGGAAGTGCCTTTTGCCGTGGCAACGCATTTTGACAGAATTGCCCGCAACTGATTCGACTTGTCCAGCGGGGGTGCCGTGCGTTCCGTTGAAACCTCACCAGACATTACCAGGAGGCGAAGCAGATAGTTTGATTCCCTCATCTCCTTAAGGGCAATTTGAAGCTTGTGGGCAAAATCAACTTTGGACTCCGCGCCCCTCGCTTCCTGGTAGTTCGCGCCCGTTGACGTGCCATTTCGAAGTAACTGGTCCCCAACACGCCGTCCCACCGCCGAATTCGGTAAGGACCGAACCAATTTGATGATTCTTGTTCCGTACTCCAAAAGGCGTTCTCCCAAGTCCCGCTTTTCTGAAACCACTGTTATCCGCCGCCTGGTTTTGCCTTTTGACTTTCTTTAAGAGCCTTTCTTTATTTCCACCTTCGACCCCGGGGCTAGAATCAACTGGCCGTCGGTCACCACGGTATCGCCGGGGGAGACGCCTTTCTCAATCACCGTTTCACCCTCCACGGTCGTGCCCGTCACCACGGGCCGGAGATTTCCCGTCAGGTTCCCCTTGGCGTCCGCCTCCACCACAAACAGGTATTTGCCCATGGGGCCTGTTTGCACCGCCTGTGACGGAACCACGGTGGCATTGGGTTGGACGGAGAGGCGCAGGACAACATTCACAAACTGTCCCGGCCATAATCGATTGTCCACATTCGCGAAAGTGCCTCGCATCTTGATGGTGCCCGTTGCGGTATCCACAGTGTTATCAATAAACGTGAGCTTGCCCGTGGACGGTGGTCCCGGATCGTTGGGAATGCGGGCTTCCACTTGCAGCGGCCCTCGCGCCTGGAATTCTTTCACTTCGGAAAGGTCTTGCTCCGGCACCGAAAACGTTACGTAGATGGGGTGGATCTGGTTGATGACCACCAGAACTGTGTCATTCACTTTGGCGATATTCCCGGGATAGACCTGGTAGCTTCCCGTGCGGCCATCAATGGGAGAGTAGACCGAGCAGTAGCTCAAGTTGATTCGAGCGTTTTCGATGGCGGCCTGGCCGGCGCGCACCGTGGCTTCCTGCGCTTGCGCCGTGGTACGGAAGGTGTCGTACTGATCCTTGGAGATGATGCCGGCCTGAAAAAGTTTTTCGTTTCGGTCCGCCTGGGCCCGGGCATTGGCCAATTGCGCCTGGTCGCGCGCCAGGTTGGCCTCCAGTTGGCTCAATGCCGCCTCGAATGGGCGGCGGTCCAGTGTGAAGAGCAGATCGCCTTTCTTCACGTCCTGACCCTGGGTGAAATAAGCCTTTTCGATTTCACCAGCCATCTGGGTACGCACCGAGACGTTTGAATAGGCTTCCACGTTGCCGATGACTTCCACCTGCACCGGAACGCTTTTCATCGTGGCCTTTGCCACCGTAACCGGAACGCGAAACTCCATCTGCATGCCTTCCGATTTCGCCGGCTTGGGCGCGCAACCCACCAGCGGCAACAGGCCCGCCAGCAACGCGCCGAGGCACCACGCACCGGCAGCAGGGCGCCGCACGATGCACCTTCTCGCAGCTATAATGGCAAGAACTTCCATATCCAGCTTCTCCTGGCTATGAATCCCTCGGGGTCACCCATCTCATTTTCAGGTTATTCACTGGCTACGACCACGCAGGAATAGAAGCCCATAACTGTACTTCCAAGTCACTCCAGCGTCAATGCGATGGTCGGGGGATTTAGGCTTTGTTAGACAAAAGGTCCGGGAAATCTTCCTGGATGATGCGACTCCGGGACAATCAGGGACTTTGCCACGGGGCGCCATACCGCTGCGCGAGTTCAATGGCATAGTGAATCGCAATGGCAATCGAATAAGCCGGGCGGAGAGAATCCCTCTTATCAATGATGCCGACCACCCCGCCATCCCAGAGGTACACGGGGCTGCCGCTGCTTCCCGGGCGCAGATCGATATCCACCATCAATGCGTCGCTCGCATTGGAATTAGCGTTGGTTTCATTCATCTGCGTTTTGCCCCGCCACGTGACTTGGCCCGATTGAATGACCGGCTGCCAGGAAAATGCGGGATAGCCGGAAACCCTGACGCTTGTTCCAACCTCCACAGCGCGCGCATCGAACTTTGCGTAGGGCGGTTGGCCACCTGTGGCGGTAACGAGCGGCCGCTCGGTTTTCAATAAGGCCAAATCGTTCACAGTGTCGATGCCAATGACATTACAGGGGACAGCCGGGGCGGTGCGCGAGTCTGTGATGGTCAGCTTGGCGAGTATCTTCGCCCCCGGCGCTTTCTCCAGGCAGCGACTGGCGTCTTCCACCACATGCGCGGCGGTAATCAAATATCCCTCCGCATCAATCAAAAAGCCGGTGGCAGAGCACTCGCGGTTCTGCTCCCCTCCCACCGGACCGATGGCGACAAGACGAACAACAAAAGGCAGTCCGGTTTCGGCCTGAAAAAGTTTGTGAGACTTTGCCCCAGCCTGTTGAGCGTCACATTGTGAGGGCGAAAAGCAAACCAAAAATGAAAGGACAATGGTCAAAAAGCAAATGGGATGGAGGCGAGCCATCGTTATTGTATTCATGCGGCCATGCTTTCGTTCGCCAAAAAGAGACTAAGCCTTTTGGTTTGCTTTTAAACATCGAATAATAATCGAGAGCGGCGTCTTCTACCAATCCTGCACGCTTCCGTCTTTCCGCCGGGCCGTGGGCAGATAGGCGCGTTGATAGGGGTATTTCTTCGCCAATTCTTCATTCACATCCGTTCCCAGACCAGGCGTTTCGCGAACCATCATGTAGCCGTCTTTGAACTCCGGCGCGCCGGGTATGACCTCCTGTGTCGCTTCGGGAAAGAAGACCATCTCCTGAACGCCGAAGTTGGGAATGGAAATATCCACGTGAACATTGGCTGCGTGCGTGGGCGGGCCAATATCGGCGGGTCCATGCCAAGCGGTTTGAACCTGAAATGCCTCGGCCAGCGCTGCCACCTTGCGCGCGTTGGTGATGCCGCCGATGTGCCCAAGGTCGCAGCGAATGAAATCAATCAACTGCTCCTTGATCAGGGGCACGCAATCCCAAAGCGTATTGAACAACTCGCCCATTGCGAGAGGCGTGGTGGAATGCTCACGCACCAGCCGGAAGCTCTCCTTATACTCCGGCCGCAGCACATCCTCCAGATAGAACAAGTGGTAGGGTTCCAGGTCTTTGGCCAGCCGCGCGGCCTGCACGGGATTCAGCCGTTCATGAGCATCGTGGAGCAGTTCCACCTCCTCGCCCAGTTTTGAGCGAAGATGGGCAAACAACCTGGGGATAGTGCGCAAGTAGGGTTCGGGCTCAAATAGTTCGGTGGAAGGCAGGTCGCCAATGGGAGCGGCGCCGGCCACTTCGCCAGGTTTCGGACGGGCGGAAGTGCCGTACGTCCCTTGCAGGCCTGCAATCGCCACTTGGGCGCGGCACACCTTGAAACCGCGCTCCATCGCCTTGCGCACGCCGTCTTCGACCTCGGTAAAATCGTTGCCACTCGCGTGGTCATACGCCAGCGCGCCCAGGCGCGTGCGCCCCCCCAGCAGTTGATAGACGGGCATGTCGGCACGCTTGCCCTTGATGTCCCAAAGCGCCAGGTCAATCCCCGCCAGCGCCGTCATCTGAATGGGTCCGCCGCGCCAGTAGGGTCCCCGATAGAGGAACTGCCAGATGTCCTCAACGGCCTCAGGGTCGCGCCCGATCAGCAGGGGTGCAAGATGCTTTTCCAGGTCGGTGGCCACGGCCAGTTCGCGCCCGTTCAGCGTGGCGTCGCCCACTCCGTAAAGTCCCGGCTCGCTGGTCAGAATCTTCACCAGCACGTAATTGCGGCCCGGGTTGGTGACAATGACGCGCACGTCAGTAATCTTGAGCGGCGGCAAACCTTTAGTGGAACTGGATTGCACCGCCTCGCCCCACGCCATTCCTCGCCCGAGAAGCGGTTGGGCAAGCGCCGCAGTTCCCGCAATTGAAGCGGTTCCGGCCTGCTTTAAGAATTTCCGGCGATTCCCGGACTGAGCATCGGATGGCATAAAACCTCCTGGGTGGCCTTTAAGGATTGAAGATTGATCTTGCTTGCGCTGGCCGCTGATAATGATAAGCCCCTCTCGCGCCGACCATTCTACTCCAAACTCAATCAGCAGGTGCGAGACAGAGGGGGCAGACGAAGCGAAAGTAGACGGGTGCAAGTGGATTGACGCAAAGGGGGAGTTCGTTACCTCTCGAAGTTGAAGACGAAGGAAATGGGAATCTTGGGTACAACAATCAGCATCTGGATCTTATTGAGGATTGCAAAATATAGTGACAACCCGATTTCGTAGCGCGGGCGTCTCGCCCGTTGTGGTGCGGGCATCGCCAAAAGGGAAGTTGCGGGCCACGTTGTTACGCCAGCGCCAGGTTCAGATTTTCAATGGCCTCGTCGATCTCTGCCGGGCTCTTATACCCAACGGTAACACAATCGACGCCCGCGTTTCTAAACGCATAGCGCATGGCCGCCTGGCGATCCTCACGGTTCGTGAATGTACCTTCCCCCGCCAGTTTCATGCTGATGACGCCCATTCCGCTTTGGCGAGCCTCTTTCACGTGAGTGGTGACCTCGCTCACGTTCCCCAATCCGCTGGTCATGTAGTCCTCGGCATCCATGGCCTTGCCCTTATGATTCATCCGGATCATCGCCACCTGAAGCCATTTGTTCGCCGGAACCTGGCGCAATGCCGGCAGGCCGTGCACCGAAGCGCCGTGGCCTATCACCGCATGTTTCTCCTGGGCTTCCAAAATGCCGTCCTGCCAGCGGGCGCTGTCGGTTGGCCATGTTGCAGCGTGCTGCCAGTGCAGCAGCATGATGTCAAAGTATTCGGTGTTGGCGAGTTTGCGCAATTCGTCAATCTTCTCCATTGGATTCACACCTTCGCGCGTGGTCACCTTTGACATCAGCCGATAGCTATCCCGCGGAATCCCCTTCAGTGCTGTTCCGAGCATCCTGTGCATGTCCCCATAGGCTTCAGCCGTTTCGAAGAAGCGAACTCCGTTGTCATAGGCGTAGCGCACCAGCCGGGTAAATTGCTCCTGCCCCAACTCGCGCTGCACCCGCCCGCTTGCGGTTCCGGTGCCAAATGCGAGCCGCGTTACCTTGATGCCGGACTTCCCCAGCGTCACCCAATCCGTGGCCGTTTCGCGCGCCGCTCTCAGCGGGAAGCTTCCGGCGCCAGCCAGCGCTGCGGCAGCCAGTCCAGTCTTTAGGAAATTACGCCGGGAGTAGTTCGCCATGGGTTTTCCTCCAATCGACCGAATCTCATCTCGAGTCACATCCGGGGCACTTTTGAGACACGGATGAGTAAATTAAACTGCTGCTGAACCCCTCAGGTCAAGGACAAAAAGTCGATATTTTCCCATGGTTTTCCGGCCGGGGCTCTTGAAAACCCGGCTTCTGACTTTTGCCTTTTGTCGTTCGCCCTTTGCCCTGCACTTGCGGCTCTGCCCAATGTAACGCTACATGCAGAAAGCGAGGTCAAATCTCTTCCTGGGTCTTATAATCGCATGCCTCGCGGCAGTCGGCGCAGTAAAACTGGCCGTCCTCGGTGAGGCGAACCCGGTAATCTGTCTGGCACAACGCACAATACTTGACGCAGGTGCATAACTTTTCCGGCTGGTCGCAAACCAAACACTTGAATTCTTTGTTGGCCATTGCCAAGCGCCTCACTTTCACAAACGAAATCCGCTGCGCCTATTGTTGCGCCCTGCGTGGATAAAATCAAACTGCGGCGGCGTAGAGGCGGCTTTACGCCGCCATAACCCAAATTCCAGCATTACAAGGATGGCGACGTGAATGGCCGCGTAAAGCCGCCTCTACGTATTCTTCTGCAGCCTTTATTGCGCTGCCGTGTTCGCCTCTTGCAGTTCCCGCGCCCGGGCCAATTGCTTTTTCAGCTTGCCTTCAATGGCGGCGTCGCCAACATGCTCATCCTGAAGCACTCCATCCGCGTCAATCGTGAAGGTATGGGGAATTTCGTGCACGGCAAACAGCTTCGCCATGGGACCATTAAACGACCCATCGCGATAGTTCAACCAGGTCATTCCGTTCTTGCTGATGAAGTCCTTCCACTTCTTTTCGTTCTGATCCAGGCTTACACTGACGATCACCAGAGGTTGTCCCTGAAATTTCTTTGCAATCTGTTGCATATGCGGCAGAGCCTCGCGGCAAGGGCCACACCACGTTGCCCAGAAGTCGATCAGCACGACCTTTCCCTTCAAATCCTCCAGCGAAACGTGCTGTCCGTCCACCGTGATGACATTGAAAAGGGGAGCCATCCTGGCCCGCGTCATCTCCGGATGATTGACAAAGAACATTGCCCGTCGCCGCATCGAATCGTCTGGCGGAACCATGCCGGCATAGCGCTCAAACTGCGCTTTCGCTGCCTCATCCTGATTCAAGTGGGCCAGCGCCACTCCATCGCTATAAACCGCCATGGGGAAATTCGGAGCCGCCGCCAGCGCTTTGGTGAACTCGTCGTGGGTGCGGGTGAAAGGCTCATCCTTGTGCTTTTCCAAACCCTCGCCGGTAAGGACCGTGCCCAATTCGTAATGCGCCAGCGCCTGGGGTTTCGCCCCCTGCGCCTCTTCCACCATCTCTGTCGCCGCGGTTTCAGCCGCTTTCCAATCGCCAAGGCCGGCTCCCACCTTGATGATCTGCTTCTGGCACGCCTGGCAGCGCCCTCCATCCTGCTTGTCGGCCCTCTTGAAGCTCTCCAGCGCCGCCTCCGCCTGATGCTGGCCTAAATAATCCAGGCCTTGATGAAATGATTTCTGAGCCTTCTCGTTGGCCGGACCCGCCTCCTCCTGCCCTTGGACTGGTGCAACCACAAAAGTGCAGATCAATAAAATTCCGACACACCGCATATTCCGCGTGGGAAACCTCCCTCCCTGCCGCTTCAAAGCGCGCCATTATATCCCCGCAGACCGGTGCCGGAGTCAACAACGTTGCACGATCTATCGCGTCATGACATCAAGTCCGATCGTAAGAGTTTGTCTTGAGGAGTGCTGTTTGGAGTGGGTGTGGGTCGTTGGCTTTAAGCCGTGGGTGAAAGGAAGCGGATCGATTTTCTTGCGACCGGTTGGCCTAACCGCACCCCAGGACGCAACTTGGCGGCGAACGCCGCCTTTGGAGTGCGGCCGCGAAGCTGCCGCTTTCTTGGCTCTTGCAACATTCTCGTATGAAACCCACGCGCATCCGTATGAACTCCGGGCGGAAAGCGGTAGCTGCTGCGACCGCACTCCAAGAGGCGCTTCGCGCCCGCTCAAACCGTGATTCGCCTCAGACGGGCTGCAGGCCCGGCGCCTCCTGAAAGCGCACGGCCGCAACAAAAATAGCGCAATGTTGATGCGCCATAAACCAGGACGCACTACACTGATTAAATGCCGGAATTCGAGAATCTATTGCGAGTGGCTTCAGCCTGGGAGGCGGAATTCGCGCGCAACAAGCGACTGCACGGCGCGAAGATTCAATGCCGGCGCGGATGCACCGATTGCTGCCACCACCTTTTTCAGATCACCGAACTTGAGGCTGCATTCATCTCCGTGGCGGTAAAGAGCCTGCCACCCGAGAGGCGCCAGCCCATCGAGCAGCGGGCGCGGCAATACTCAGAGGATCGGGAAAGGCTCCTATCCGATCGTCAGGTTCCCGACGCGTGGGGCAACCTGCCGCCGGCCGGATTGCGGCTGGCGTGCCCGGCGCTTGAGGACGGCGCGTGCCAAATTTACGAAAACCGGCCTCTGATCTGCCGCAAATATGGCATGCCCCTCTACAATCCGCAGAAACCAGACCGCGTGTTCGCGTGCGAGCTCAACTTCAAGCCCGGCGAAGAGATTGTGGACTCGCAACTCGTCCAGATTCATACCCATCTTTACCACGACGCGGTGGAGGTGCAGTCGGAATACAATCGCCAGGGTGGCCGCCGCGATGCGAAGCCCATCAACGTTGCGCGAGCAATTTCGGAGGATTTTGAGGAATATCTGCCCTGATAATCTTTTCTGGCCGCCGCCATTTGACCCCTCACCTGAAAACCTGGCAACGTATTTCCTAATTTAGAGTCATCTATCTTACTTATTGCCATATTTCATAAATCACTCAATAGGACATACCGTGCCTTTAACCGATTCCTCGCAGAAAAACCAGAAACGAGGTGTCTGCCCCCATCCCCAGGTGCCGGTGTTCCTTGGCAAACAACAATGAGGTGGCGTGCTTGATCAGTCGCTCCTCAGTCTTCACAGATAGGGCGGGGGGGATTCTTCTTGTATGAGAAATTTCGCTTTAGTAAAATTGTTGTTTCCTCTCCAGTCCCGATTGGAGTTCTAATATGGGCCGTTCCTCAGCAGTTGTTTTTCTAGCAGCCACCTTTTCATTCATACCAGCCATCCTCCTAGCGCAGGGCCCGCCGACCGGGTCACAGATTGGGTCACCCACGTTGATGAACACATCATCAGATATAACCAACGATAGGATGGTTCACAACATGATGGGGGATCTGGTTCATAAGACCCTGGGAGCCATCATCCGGACGCCCGAAGGGAAGCGAGTGAGCGATGCCAAGGTGGAGATCGCGAACAATGTGGGCGCACCCCAGCAATTCTTATATACCGATCATCAGGGAGAGTTTCGGGCCGATTACGATGTCTTCCACGAAGACGCCAGTAGAGAATTTGTTGCCACGGTCAAAGTGAGCAAAAAAGGGTATCAGGTGCTGCACAAGGTTGTAGTGATGACGAACGGTGTCGACACCCTCGGCCTTGCTCTTACCCTGCAACCGGTTGAGAACCAGCCCAACCCCATGGTGCTCACCCAGCAACAATTGATCGACGCTGTGGCCCCGCGGCTCCGCAATCTGGGTCCGGCGGATGGATTGGCGGCAAAGGACCAGAAGGACTATGTCCGCGGCGTCCAGGATTTCCTTGACCGCCAACATCTCGACCAGGCCGTGCCACGCCTTTTCAAAGTCACCCAGGCCGATCCCAACTGCACGAAGTGCGGCACCATGCTGTCCCTGGCGGAGATGTCTTGGGGGGATTGGGACGATCCGAAGCGGGATCTGCAGAATTCGATCGATGCGATCAGCAAGAATTCCAAGCCAGGTTTTGCGGAACCCTTTTTGATGTATGGCGTGCTGTGGGAGTGGCGGGACGAGCCTCGATATGCGCTTCCATTCCTTCTGAATGCCGCGAAGTATGCGCCGCACGATGCCTTGGTGCTGCAGGAGTTGGGACGCGCGCAATGTTTGAGCATGGACTTTTGGGACGCCAATGGATCCTTGCAGAAGGCGGTGGCGGCAGGGGCGGGTCCGGATGCGCACCTGCTGCGAGCCGAAGCGCTCGAATGGATTGGAAACCCTGGTGAGGCCATGGCGGAGATGAACCGCTACCTGAACGGGCGCAGTCCGCGCAGCCTTCCTCCGCAAATTCGGGATCTGTACGATCAGATCCGCGCCGGGAAGAAAGATCAATCCGTCCTGGCTGCCATGAAAGTCAAGGCCAAGGCGCGAGGCCGGGTTCCCCTGGATTACCTGAATCAGCCTCCCATGGAACTCCCTGGCCTTGTGGCCGCCGCCGACCAGAAGCAACTGGCGCCCATCCTCGCGGCCGTGGGCAAGAACGTGGCGCAACTTTTCGCCAATCTTCCCAATATCTGCTCGATTGAAAAAGTCAATCAGGAAAAACTGACCGGTGATGGAAAGGGAGAAAAATCGCGGGAACGTAAATACCGCTACCTCATGGTGGTGCCGGACCAGCGGTGGGGCCCCGGCATTGATGAATACCGCGCGGATCCCAAGGGCAGGCTCACCACCCAGCCGGCCGTGGATGACAATTACATGCTCACCGAGGGTTTCGTGTCGGCCCCGCTGGTCTTTTATCCTGATTACCAGCAGGGCAGTACTTTCCGGCTTCTGGGCACTCAGGACGTGAAGGGAACGAAGTACTATGTGATTGTTTACGCCCAGCGCCCGGGAAAGTCGCCCATTTCCGGAACGTTTACGTACGGAGCCACGACGCGGAATGTCTACAAGCAGGGCATTGCCTGGATTGACGCGGAGAATTACCAGGTGGTCCGCATGGTCACCGACCTTCTGGATGTTTTACCGGAGCTCCGGCTGGAAAAAGAAACCACCGATGTTACTTTTGACCAGGTGAACTTCAAACAGTCCACTCAAGGCTTCTGGCTACCCAAGGAAGTTACGGTTAACCTCGATTGGAATGGACGCCTTCTGCGCAACGAGCATTCTTATTCCGACTTCCTGTTGTCCAATGTCGAGTCCAAGCAGACGATCGCCAGGCCCAAGGGCGCGGGGAAAATCGTCGACGATGCCAGTACCCCTGAAACAGTTCAGTGAGAATTAAAACAGCGCGGACCTCGGGACACACGTGCCAGTCCCCATCATGACACGCGATCCGCCGAAGGGCCGTTGGGAGCCACGGGCGCATCGCTGATGTCACCGGTGCCATCATGAACGCTCGACCAGGGCCAATCCTCCGGTGATAAAGAACCAAAGGTCCGATAACACAAAGCGCCGATGTCGAGACATCGCGCCCAGTATATTCCTCAAGCCCATCACCGCAACAAGTCATTTCATTGTGAGTTCAATTCGCATCACGTACCGCTGAGTAATTCGCCTCGGAGCCGAATAACTCAGCGCTACGCCGCTCAATTCCCTGCCAAGTGATTAAC
>PLSX01000135.1 GCA_003165315.1 Acidobacteriota bacterium | reverse complement strand
GATGCCGTTATAGACGCGCTACAACTGACAACTGTTTCAAAGAGAGGGCTTAAATTCCATGCCTGGATTTTCAATTCGCAATCCGTATTTCATCGTGGTCTCTTGTCTGGTATTGCTGGTCCTGGGCGTCACCAGTGTTGCGCGCATGCCGGTGGACCTCTTCCCGGAGATCAACCTACCGGAGGTGGTGGTGGCCACCTTCTACTCCGGCATGCCTCCTCAGGACATTGAAATTGACATCACCAATCCTCTGGAACGCTTCTTCACCCTGGCCAGTGGGATTGACCACATGGAGTCGCGCTCGATGTTGGGTGTGAGCATCATCAAAGTCTACTTCCAGCCCGGAACCAATGCGGATGCGGACGTAACGGAACTCTCCAACCTCGCGCTTGCCGATTTGAAGCGCCTTCCCCCCGGAACTCTGCCGCCCGTGGTGCTGAAGTTTGATGCCTCCAGCCTCCCAGTTTGTCTGGTGACGGTAAAAGGCGCAGGTCTTACGGAAACCCAGCTTCACGATAATGCCCAATTTGCCATCCGCAACCAGATTGCTGTGGTCAAGGGGGCGGAAATCCCGCCTCCGTTCGGCGGCAAGTACCGCCAGGCCATGGTCTACGTTGATCCCTACAAGCTTTTCTCGCGGCAGATGACCCCCATGGATGTAGTGGATGCGGTGAACCAGTCAAACCTGATCCTGCCCGCCGGCGATGTGAAGATTGGTCCCAGCGATTTTTATGTTTACTCCAACAGCCTCGTTGACCAGGTGAAGGATTTGAACGACATTCCCATCAAAACGGTGGGCCAATCGTGGGTTACGGTGGGTGATATCGGGCATGCTGAAGACGCCAATCAGATTCAGTACAACATTGTGCGGGTTGACGGCCAGAAATCGTGTTACATCCCCATCATGAAGCAGGGCGGCGACACCAACACCATTGCAGTGGTTGAAGGTGTTCGCGAGTTGTTGGGCCACCTGTTTGACATCCCAAAGCAAATGACCGCCACCCTGGTGTTTGACCAATCGGTGTTTGTGAAGGAAGCCATCCACACGGTGCTGCATGAGGGCCTGCTGGGACTCCTTCTGACCAGCATCATGATTCTGCTTTTTCTCGGCAGCTTTCGCGCCACCTCAGCGGTATTGCTCTCCATTCCCATTTCCGCTCTGGCCATGTTTGTAGCGTTGAATGTGATGGGCGGCACCATTAACACCATGATTCTTGGCGGCCTCGCGCTGGCCTTTTCCCGCGTCATCGACAATTCGGTGATCTCTCTTGAAAACATCTATCGCCACCTGGAGATGGGCGTCGCCCCCAAGGTGGCAGCGGAGCAAGGTGGGGCAGAAGTGAACCTGGCCGTGCTTGCCGCCACGCTGGTGGACGTGGTGGATTTTCTCCCCGTGGTGTTTCTATATGGCGTCAGCAAATTCCTGTTTTCGGCGCTGGCCTTGGCTTTCTGCCTTTCGCTTCTCGCGTCCTTTGTGGTGGCCATGACGGTAATTCCTCTCTTCTGCTCGCGCTTCCTCACTCAGGTCCATCCCGCACAAGGGCATGAAATGGGGGATGGTGAATACGATGTGGAACCCGAGAAGGCCATGAGCCCTTCCTGGATGGACAAGTTCAATGCCAGATTCAACCGGCACTTCAACAAGTTGCTGGATTTCTATGAGCGCTGGGTGCGGCGGGCAGTTGTGCGGCCGGGGCTTACCGTTGCGCTGCTGGCGGGATTGTTTGTCGTCAGCCTGACCATCTACCCGTTTCTGGGACTGGCCTTCTTCCCCCAAACCGACGCAGGGCAATTTACCATCAACCTCAAGGCGCCCACCGGGACGCGCCTGGAATTGACCAATGAATACGTCGCCAAGGTGGAAAATCTGATTCGGCAGACTATTCCTTCCAAGGACTTCAAGTTGGTGGTCTCCAACATCGGGATGGTGCCGGATTTTTCCGCCCTCTACACCACCAACTCCGGTGAATACACCGCCACCGTGCAAGTGCAGTTGCAGGACGACCACAAACGCAGCAGCTTCGACTATATGCGGCAGGTGCGGGACGGGATCAGCCAACAATATCCCCAGCTCCGCACGTTTTTTTCCAGCGGTTCGATGGTGGACGCAATCCTGAACACGGGCATGCCCGCGCCCATCGATGTGCAGGTGAGCGGCAGCAATCTGGAGCAGGGCTACGCCATCGCGGAGGACCTGGCCGGGAAGATCAGGGGGCTGCACGACGTCGGGCAGGTCTACATTCCGCAGGACATGAATTACCCGGCTCTGCGGCTGGACGTGAATCGCGTCCACGCGGGCGAATTGGGCCTGACACAGAAAGACGTGGTGGACAACGTCATCACCGCGCTAAATTCCGACCTGATGATTGCACCCAATTACTGGGTGGACCGGAAAACCGGGAATGACTATTTCCTGACAGTTCAGTTTTTCGAAAAAGGGTCGCCCGCGATTCATGACGTCATGGACCTGAAGAATATCCCTTTGCGAGCGCCGAATTTGAAGGATCCCACCACGCTTGATAGTGTGGTGAAGCTGACGAGCCTTCAGTCACCCACCGAGGTTGATCACTACCAGATTCAGCGCGTTTCGGATGTGTATGTCACCCCCAAGGGTGAGGACTTGGGCAAGCTCACGCATGACATCCGCGGCATTCTGGCCAAAAGCAATATCCCCGGCAACGTGCGGGTCAACCTGCGGGGCATGGTGAACGGCATGGAAGAGTCCTTCAAAAGCTTCGGGCTGGGCTTTTTGCTCTCATTCATGCTGCTGTACCTGATCCTGGTGGCGCAATTCAAGTCATTCCTCGATCCCTTCCTGATCATGCTGGCCATTCCCATGGGCTTCGTTGGCGTGCTCATTATCCTGCCGCTCACGCACAGCACCATGAATGTGATGTCGCTGATGGGGGTGCTGATGCTGGTGGGCATCGCCGATTCCAACAGCATTTTGATTGTGGACTTTGCTCATAACCTTGAGAGCCAAGGCCTGTCGCCTGCCGACGCCGTCATCACGGCCTGCCGGGTGCGCCTGAGGCCGATTCTGATGACTTCACTGGCCACTATCATTGGGATGATCCCCATGGCGCTAAGGCTGGGGACTGGTGCTGAACAATACGCTCCGATGGCACGAGCCATCATCGGGGGGCTGACCTCCTCGGTCATCTTGACCATTTTCATCGTCCCCGCTGCGTACCTGATGGTTTATGGAAAACGGGAAAAAGTCGGCAACGGGCGGTAAGCGGTAGGCAGCAAGGTTGAAGGGTGAAGGGGGAATGCTGATGAAACGGACCTTATGTCTGAAAACTGACGACTGAAAACTGAAGACTGAGAGCTGTAAGCTGAGTGCTGATAGCTGATAGCTAATAACTGTTCGGGAGGCTGGAAAATGAGACAAATTATCGCCAAAAAAGTGGCCCTGCTCACGGCACTTACCGGTCTGTTCTGGTTATTTGCTATTTATCCACAATACTCCTCGGCCCAGGCCCTTCCCCAGCAGCTCACATTAAAAGACGCCGAAGCGATGGCGTTGCGCAATCATCCCCTGCTGCAAGCTGCAATCTATGAAGCGGAAGCCGCCACCCAGGTTACGCGCGAGCAGAAGTCGGCCTACTACCCCACCGCCACCGGAAGTCTCACGGGAGCAGGAGCGATCTCCGGCAGTCGCATCGCCGCAGGGTATCTGAATAATCCCAGCGTCTACAATCGCGAATCGAACGGCGTGGAAGTTCATCAGCTCATCACCGACTTTGGCAGAACGTCGAATCTCGTAGGCTCAGCAAAATTGGGAGCGAAGGCCGCCTCCGAAAGCGCGCAGCAAACTCAGCAGGACGTTCTACTGGCCGTCAATCGCGCTTATTACGGAGTCCTGCGCGCCCAAGCGGTGCTGAAGGTTGCACAAGAGACGGTGAAGGCTCGCCAAATTCTCGCAGATCAGGTGACCACGCTGGAGAAGAACAAGCTGAAGTCGATGTTGGACGTGAGTTTCGCCGAAGTCAATTTGGCGCAGGCGCAATTGCTTCTAGTGCAGGCGCAAAACGACCGTAAGGCGGCCGACGCCGATCTGGCCAACACGCTGGGACTTGCCAACCCGCAACCCTTCGACCTTGGCGAGGAACCGTTGCCCGATGCGCCTCCTGCCGACCCCACCGACCTGATCGCGCAGGCCCTGCAAAGCCGCCCGGATCTTGCCAGCGCCCGCTTTAGCCACGAAGCAGCTCTTCGCTATGCGCGCGCCGAGCGGGATTTGTGGATGCCGACGGTCAGCGCTACGGGCGCCGCGGGTCTGACTCCTGCTTATGAAGCGCCGATAACGGACCGATATGCCGCCGCGGGCATCAACGTGAATATTCCCATCTTCAACGGCTTTCTGTTTTCTGCCCGCCACCAGGAAGCGAATCTCCGCGCCCAGGTGGCGGACCAGAACATACGCGACCTTGCAGATCGAATCGGGCGCGACGTTCGCACCGCCTGGCTTGACGCCGGAACCGCCTATCAACGCCTCAATGTTACTGCCCAATTTCTGAAGCAGGCCGGCGTGGCGCTCGACCTTGCACAGGGCCGCTACAAACTTGGGCTCAGCTCGATGGTTGAACTTTCGCAGGCGGAATTAAATTTGACCGTGGCCCAAATTGACGATACCAGCGCCAAGTACGATTTTCAGATTCAGTCCGCAGTCCTTGCCTATCAGACCGGACGCTTGCAATAGAGGGCCGACGCCCGGTCGATCACCGGGTATCGTCTAATTCCCCGGCACCGGCGGGTAATCAATCCACTCGCCGATCGGTTTTGCCACGCCACAATCCAGACATCTCGTTACCGCAAACTGCGCCTTGCAGTTGGGGCAGACGCCTCGCGTTTGGAAGGTGTCGAAGGACTGCCCACACAGGTTGCACTTCCAAAAGGCTCCAGCGGGAGGGGCGGTTTTGCACGATGGGCAGGCAAAACCCGGCGTGCGCGGCAACTTGGCCAGGCGCAATAGCACTCGCGCCTGCTTCAATCCGCTCCAGCAATTCATCAGGATGAAAGCGGAGATCACCGCAAACCAGGCGGACCGCATCCATACGGCAAGCCCGATGAGTCCCGCCACGCCGATAAATCCGATCACCGTAGCCGCCAGCTGGCTTCGTGCGCGTCCCAGCACAAACCAGAGAAGCGAGCGCAGAATCTGGCCGCCATCCAGCGGATAGATGGGCAGCATATTGAAGATCAACAAACCCAGATTAATCGTCCAAAGCGCATGCAGAAACGGATGCACGTTGGGTATGGCGTCAGCCCAGCCGGTGGATCGGTTCATCATCCCGAGCGCCCAGAGGATGACCAGGAACGCCACGTTCACCAGCGGCCCCGCGGCGATGCTCCACAGCGTGGCGCCCGGCCGTTGCGGCGGGTTCACATACGCCACACCGCCCAGCGGCCACAGCACGATGCGATTGGCTGTCCCCCCCACCTGGCGGCAGGCCAGCGCATGCCCGAACTCATGCAGCATCACGATGAGAAACAGAGCCAAATACTCCATCACGTTCCAGGTGATGGAGGAATAATCCCCTTTGCGACTCTGGATTTCATACACCGCCACCAGAAACCAGGACCAATGTAGAAACAGATCAATGCCATTGAAGCGGAAGAGCCGAATGGAGCCTTGCGGATTGCTTGTCATGGAAAGGCCTTATAACCTTAGTGAGATAAGCGTCAAATCTGTCTGCCGCCGCGGCAATGGAAAGCGCAGCGCCTGCCCAATCATATCCTAAAAACTCCATTGTTACCGGATTGCCTGCTCCTCACTGCTTTCTGCCGGCCACTCCCGCTCAGCAATTCGGGCTGCCAGCGGAACACTCCACTGCCAGCGAAACCCTCCTCCCTCAGGGCGCGTGCTTTTGGCGGCATGTCGGGAGATTTCCTTTCCTTACAATCGTTTAGGCCTAGCCAGGCGTAAGGTCATGAACTTGCCCTTACATCTTCCAGTGCCCGCATAAACGGGCCTGATGAGAGAGAGGTTAGGACGATGACAAACCAGGTAACTACGTGGAATGACACTCAACGAAAACTTTTGCCACTGGCGCCACCGCCACCCGCGCAAAATCCGCCCAGAACTCCCATAGGTGGCAACAAGACAAGCGGCAAGGCAACCCACATTCGGGAACACGGAAGCGTCCTGGCGGGAGCGGAGAAAACCGCCCTGGTCTGGATGGCCCGGCGGCTGCCCCGCTCAATCAATTCCGATCATTTAACCGCCCTGGGATTTGCCGCGATGCTGCTCGCCGGCGCTTTTTTTGCAACGGCCAGATGGAACCGCTGGGCTCTGCTCGGCGTGGTGTTTGCGCTGGCCCTGAACTGGCTGGGCGATAGTCTTGACGGCACGCTGGCGCGCGTTCGCAACCAGCAGAGGCCGCGTTATGGCTTTTATGTTGATCACGTGCTCGACATGGTGGGAACCTTCGCTCTGCTGGGCGGCCTGGCGCTCTCCGGATACATGAATCCGCTGGTGGCGCTGGCCATGCTCGCGGCTTACTTGACAGTGGCGGCGGAAGAATTTCTTGCCACGCATGTCCGGCGGGTCTTCCATCTATCGTTTATCGGTTTTGGCCCCACCGAGTTGCGGATCATTTTATCCATTGGAACGCTCTACATTTTCTACAGGCCTTGGGTCCACCTGGGAAGCCTGGGAATGGTCCGACTTTTCGACGTGGGAGGAGTGGTGGCGATTGCGGGTCTGGCGCTGAAGATTGTGGTCTCGGCCGTCCGCAACGGGCACGCTCTCTACGTGGAAGAAAGGCTGCCACAATGACGGCGACGCTTGTGGTTTCGAGGAATCCGGTAAGTTCCACCGCACCGTTCCGGCGCTGGCTTAACTTCAACCTGGTGGGGGGATTGGGCATTCTGATTCAGCTCTCCACCCTGGCGGCCCTTACCGCTGGCGCGGGACTGAACTATCTGCTTTCCACCGCACTGGCCGTTGAGGCGGCTGTGCTGCACAACTTCATCTGGCACGAGCGTTGGACGTGGCGCGACCGCGCCGGCCATGACAAGCAGGGACGGTGGAGAAGGCTCTGGCGGTTTCAATTCGCCAATGGCGCTCTATCGATTGGCGGGAACGTGGTCCTGATGCAGCTTCTTGTGGGTGTGTGGGAGATGAACTTCGCGCTTGCCAATCTCGTTTCGATTAGCTGCTGCTCCATCCTGAACTTTGTGGCAGGCGACCGCTGGGTTTACGTGCAAACGCATCCTGCATAGCATCCTGGAGTGCTGCGTCGAGACGCAAATTCGATCCGCAAGCTTTTAGCGAGGAGTTGTGCGCTTTCTGCACTACTCCTCGGCTCTGAATACACCCAACACAAAAAGCGGCAGAGTAACGCAAGCCACGCGTAACTCTGCCCTACGCCGCTTGGTGCGAGTGGTTCGTACCCGCTCCCTACTCCCTACTCCCGACTCCCGACTCCCCATTCCCAACGGCCCGCTCTGCCTCAGCCAGCCCAATCAATCAGCTTCCGCAAGCAGCCAGCCGTTTGGCTAATGGCTGGTGGCGCCACTGGTATTACTGACCATCAGGCTTGAAACGTTCACTGGCTCAAAATCCGACAGGATGAGATTGGAAATGCAGGCGAGATCGTTATCGTTCCAGCGGGCGTCGGGCGTTCCGATCAGTCCCCCGCTGTCTCCGTTGTCGGCCAGGATNNGCCGATAGATTTCGCCGGCGGCTCCAGACATGGTGCAGCTTGCGGGTGGCGCAGATTGCGAAATTTCCGATTCCACGGGAATCGAACCCCCTCCCGAAGCCGTGCAACTCCCCGTGCCCGCCGTTTGCGTGGCAGGCCATACCCAGTAGTTCAACATATGGTTGAGNNCGGATGGGATGCTGAATCGTTCCGTTGGGTGAACTGGGCGTGCCCGTTCCGATGACCTCATCGGCATTGGCCAGCAGCGGCGCCACCGGAAGTCCCGCGGCATCGCTTGTTCCCTGCCCTTGGGCTGTCAGGTTGTTCGAAGCTGCATTGGGCCAAAGCGCGTTGGAGGAATCGGTCCAGGGACCGTCTTCGTAGATTCCCTGCCACATTTCGTAAAGGGCGGGGTTGTTTCCGCCGCCTGCCTCCAGATAGACCAGAACGTGCCGGTCTCCCGTGGAGTTGCTAGTGCCTTCCACCGGAGCGTAAGCGGGAATTGGACCCGAAGTGAAATAGGATTGATAGACCGTGGTTGAAACCGAAACGTCTGCCTGGTTGTAGGGAACTTCAATGGCGGGTATTCCATTGGGGAATGGAACATTCGAGTTGTTGCCAAAGAAAGGCTTGACCGTCTCCGGCAGATAGCCGCTGTACATCGGGGCGGCGGGGGAAGTATCGACAGGCAAACTTGTAGTGGCGGCGTCCACACGGTGGTGAAAAATAGAAGTGGACGGAAAGATTTTCGCCAGGAAGGCGTTATTGCCGTTGATGGCAAAGCTGATGTTCTGGGTCGCCTGCGTGCTGGTGGAGTCCGTCACGATAATTTCGGGCGTGTAAGTGCCCTGACCGCCGATCAGTGAGCTGCTGATCACTCCGGAATTTGCATCGAGAAACATTCCCTCGGGTAATGGAGGAACGTTGGAATTCTCGGTCACGGAATAGGTGTAAGGTGGAGACCCGCCGCTGGCGACGATGGTGCAACCCGTATACGCCGCACCCTGCGTTCCGCCCGGGCACGAAGTGGTCGTTATCGCCAGGGGGCCTCCGGACGCTGTGACTGTCACCTTTGCCGTGGCTGTGGTCGAGCCCGCGGTATTAAGAGCCGTCAGCGTGTAGGTGGTGGTCACCGTCGGGCTGACGCTCGTCGAACCACTTGCCAATGTGGAGGTGAAAGTCCCCGGCGTGATGGCAATGCTTGTCGCATCCGTGGTCGTCCAACTGAGCGTACTGCTAGTACCTGAAATGATGCTTGTGGGACTGGCGGTGAAGGAACTGATGGTTGGCTTGCTTGGCTTGGTTACGGTAACGGTCACCGTTGACGTGGTTGAGCCCGAGGCATTGGTAGCCGTCAGTGTGTAAGTGGTGGTCGCCGTCGGGCTGACGCTCGTCGTTCCGGTCGCAGATGTGGACGTGAAGGTCCCCGGCGTGATGGCAATACTGGTTGCCCCGGTTACCATCCAGCTCAGCGTGCTGCTGGCGCCGGAAGTTATGCTTGTCGGATCTGCCGTAAATGAAGCGATCGTGGGCGCGGGAACGTTTACAGTGGGTGGAGCCATCACGCCGCAACCCGCCAGTCCAACACAGATCAAGACAACAATGAGCAGATGCGCCCAACCAAGCAGCCCGGAAGGATTGAGTCCCCAGTGCCACGTGCCCGCCTTGCCGCTCACCATGTTTGTGGCTCCTTGAACCAACTGGATTGACTCAAGAATAGGGTCATCTGCATAATTTCGACGTAGTACTTTTGGGTGGGTCTAAAGTTCGTCAACAGGCTACAGAAGGCCTGAGAGCCGCGGACCTTGGAAAGCTTGTTTCCCTTCACAGGCGAGCCGCCCACGGTGGTTACAGATAACGGTATGGGCATAAGGCCCGCTGCGAGCGGTGCGTTTTCTAAGCCGCCTTCTCCATATGCTCGCTCATGAACTCAATCCCCGCAAAGGTCCAATGACTGTAATCATCCTCCCGGGACCAAACGACCTGCGCAGGGATGGCATGGGGAAAATCCCCTTTGGAAACAACTCCCACCCACTGTCCTCGAACCAGCTCGAGGCTGGTCCGGACAAACGCTCCATAAAGGGAGATATCAAGAATGGTTGCTGAATTGTCCGTCTTAAAGTGTGCGGAATCCAACACCAGACGGATCGGGGTTTCCGTTTTCTGGCGCTCCCACCGGCGGGGAATAACGGCGGTATTTGCTTGCATTTCAGTCCCTCCTTTGGGGGTTGGACAACCCTTTCAACCCTTACGCGGAGACTTTTCCCGCAACAAGCATTCTGTCGCTAAATGAGTGCAAGTTTATCGCCAATCTGCAATGGACCTGTCAAAGGATTCACGTCAGGAAACGGCGCCAAAGGCCGAACATCCACTTTATGGGGGAGACGCCCGTGCCACGGGACCCACTGGGCCAGGTGGAGGAGTTACGCGCGCAAGCTCTGGCGAGATTCTTATTTCAGGCTGTGGTTTTGTATTAAGATGCCAATCCTGAGGCATGATTCCTCGACGGGTATCGGATTGAGGCGCCGCCGATCCACCGGCTTTTCGCCTCGCACCTGGTCGCCTGGAAGTGAGGTGGAGTGCGTAAAATGAGGCGGTAGGCTTCGTCTGATGAAGTTCAACCCGGTTGGTTTAATTCCCCTTTTACTGGAGGATTTTATGCGTTGCCGGAACCTCTTCGCTTTACTCCTGGTTGCAGGACTCGTAGTTATTGGATGCAGCGCTTCAATGGCGTGGGGCCAGGCCAGACAGCTTGAATCCCCGCGCATGGGTATCGTGGTGAATGTGCCGGACGGCTGGAAGGGGGCCCCCAACGAGGTCAATCCAACGGCGGTCTGGGAAAACGGGGCGGCAAAACTCGTTCTGCTCTATTTCGAGAAGCAGTGGCTGTACGAAGTTGAGAACCCCGCGAAAGTGGCCGCGAATTTCGCGCCCGCGCTTGATCATGCCAAAATCGTCGACGACGAAAAGGCGGTCATCAATGAGTTGGTGGGCTCCAAGGCGGCTGGCACGGGCACGCTGCACGGCAAACCGGTGCAGTTCAAGTGCGTGATTGTGGGCGACCGGGACAACAGCAAGCCCGGCACACTGGTGGTGATCGTGGTGGCTTCGGAAGGGGCAATGAAGCAGCAGTCCAGGCAAATCGCCTCCGCCCTGGACAGCGTGCGCGCCAGAAACACCCAATAGGATCAAATCCTCGTCGATATATCTTGTCCTGGACTTCAGATACACGTCCCGTGATTTAGGCTGAATTCTGGCTCAACTTTTCACCGCAAACTGCCGATGACATGAGTGCAGAAGTGTTTCCCGCCGCCGTCCCGCCCGCCCCCCCTTTATAGGGGCCTATCGGCAGAATTAAGCCGAAGGATGAAGAATAATCAAGCCGCTTGAATTTCGAAACGCCAGTCTGCGCGACATTGCTGGTGGCTGGTCCGGCGCAATCTCGTCCAACCGAGCGGTATAGATTCCTAACTTCCGGTGAAGCGACAAAACAGCAAAGCGATCACAAGCAGTACTCAATGGCTTCCCAGATGGCGACTTCCGGGGACCCAGGAGTTGCACTTCTACGAGTAGGCCGTTTAACCGGCCAATCTC